>NZ_JAVAXX010000093.1:0-20514 GCF_042709275.1 Bacillus sp. LR_5
CAACGAATGAATTACCCCACGCAGGGAGTTTACTTGCTAGGTTATTTTTTGTTGTTGTCGGATTTATCTGGCTGGCATCTTGTTTTAAAAATCCTAAAACCATTCAAATCTCTCAAAACTTCAAACAAAAATCAGAAAACGCCCGCATTGTCGGAATGATTGACTTCGTATTAGAACAAAAATACAAAAAAAGCATCTCTGAATAATCCCGAAATCAGAGATGCTCAATCTCTGCCCTCATCCCTTCTCTATCACAGCCACACTGTCACGCGTGGCCGCTGCGGGCTCCCTCAGCAACACATTCATCACACTCGCCAGCACGAGCATTCCAATCGACACATAAAAAGCCATTGTATACTCACCCGTTACAGTATAGATGACGCCAGGCACATACGCGCCGAGTGCCGATCCGATTTGATGGGCAAGCGACAGCCAGCCGATCATGAGGCCGATCGAGTAGTTTTGAAAGTACTGGGTAGCGAGCATTTGAGTCGGCGCTACCGTGGCGAAGTCCACTAATCCAAACAGAATCGCAAAGGCTAAAAGCAAGTAGGGCTCGTGGCTGTAAATCAGAATCATGATCGACAGCGCGCGTACCGCATATAAAAAGCACAGGATTTTCCGGCTGCTCCACCGGTCCGCTACAATTCCAGACAGTAAGATGCCAGCGATATTAAAGCCGGCAAGCAGACTGACAGCGGCACTTGTGACTGTCGTTGAAAAGCCGTGATCGTGAGAAAAGGGAATCAAATGGGTATCCATCAGCCCCACGGTCGTAAATCCGCAGATCAAAAACGGCAAAATCAAAAACCAGAATTGCCTCATCCGAAACATTCCGGTCACTGAAAGAGCAGTTGTATTAGGCGCTGTTTCTTTTTCCACAGCAGCCAGCCCGCCGATCGGCTCTGCATTCTTTTCTGAAGGATTGTTCCGCAGCATCAGCAGTGCAGCTGGAAAGACAATCACGATTAACAGCAAGCCCAACACCACCACCGTCAGCTTCCAGCTAAACCAATGAATCAGCATGAGTGAGCCGGGAACGAGAAGCATTTGCCCAGCCCCAAAGCCTGCTTCCATGATTCCAAAGGCTAGTCCCCTCTTTTTGCTGAACCAATTGACAACCAACACACTTGCTGCCACATTCGATGCTCCGCCCACTCCAAGCGAGACGCCCAGCCCGTAAAGCAGAAACAGCTGCCAAGGCGAGGTGACAAAGCATGTTAAGAAAATGCAGACTCCTGTCAGTAACGAACTCCATGACAAAACAGCCCGAGCACCCCATTTGTCCACAAGCCGCCCAATCACCGGCTGTGATATGCCGTAGACAATAAAGCTTATCGTTGAAATCAGCGAGATGGTGCCTCTATCCATTGAAAACTGCCGTTCCCATGGCTCCACAAATGCACCAAACGACAGGCGCACCCCCTGAACGGCCAATAAGATCAAAAAGGTGATGGAAACGATGATCCAAGCATAGTGCAGTCTTTTCATGACAACTCCAGATCCCACCGTTCTTCTGTCAGACGCTGTCCCCATAATGGCGCTTCTTTTTTCACTTCACTTACCCTGAATCCAAATTTTTCGTAGAGCGGACGGGCCTCAGCCATGGTGCTCACCGTCCAAAGAAAAATGCGTTCAAATCTCATGTCCCGGCAGTATGCAACCAGATGCTCCAGCAATTGAGTGCCGAGCCCCCTTCCTCGAAAAGCGGCATCAACAAGAAACCATCTGAGCTGCACTGTCTTTTCATCATGTTTGACCAACCCGACAGAGCCGGCAAATTTCCCACCGCTTTCTGCAATCCATATTTTTTCGATTTCAGCATCAAATGTCTCATGAAGATAAGCTAAAAACGTGTCGTCCCAGCCATGAGCCTCCTCATAAAAGTGTCTCTGTTTTTCAATGAGAAGCTGAAGATCATCCGAAAGAAAATAATCTCTAATCGATATGTCTGACGTTCTGGAAGAAAGCGACTGTGAAAGGATCGCCTCAATTTCTGCCATCGCCTCCGCAAGCTTGTGCTGATCCTTTTGGTCAATTTCCTTCAGCATCAGTTCTACTTGTTCGTTGGCTTTCTCCTCCAGCTTTTTATAAATCGTTTTCCCCGTTTCCGTGACATAAATATAATGGTGGCGAGCGTCATCTTTGCTCTTCTGTTTATAGATCAAATCTTCTTTTTCAAACTGCTTCAAAATCCTGCTGACATATCCCCGATCAAGCCCTAGCTTATCCTGAAGGGCTTTTGCCGTACAATTAGGCGTATTATAAATCTCAAATAAAATCCGTGTTTCTGTTAAGGAAAACGGGCTGTCGTAAATGTGCTCATTAAGGAAGCCAAGGACATTTGTGTAAAATCGATTGAACTTTCTGAATTTTAATCCGACAGTTGATTCACTGGTTTTCAAACTCATCCCCACTTTCTTATATCGTCGATTAAGCCAATTATAATCAATGATAGTTGCCTTAGTCAACGATATGTTGGAAAGTGGGGCATTTTTATTTTCCTGATGCTTTCCTTTTCCTGATCACAATCAATGTGATAGAGGATAAAGCCAGTGAAACCAAGCTATAGATAACAGCCCATCCTAAGAATGATTCGTTAAAAATAGTAAAAGTGAACACTAGCGAAATGATCAAACTAAGCACCGGCATCAGATACACGTTTTTATAAACACAAGTCCCGGCTACCGATAACAATATAATCCCTAAAGGCAAAATACCAAATGCGATATCTAATTCATCCACCTGCAACAGCCTCCCTCCAGATTTTTATGCGGCTCGTAAAAAAACATAACTGCAATATGAAAAGGATAATATTCACTTTTTTCAAGATCCAATTTGAAAATTACCCGTTTACATTCACCCCGGACTATGATAATTTAAGAAAGCGCTATCATGATAAGTTAATAGCTTGGATGGAGATGAGGAGAGCCAGGAATCAAACCCCTTTTTGACAAGGGGTGTTTTCTGGCTCTTTTTGTTTTTCAGAAAGGAGGCACGCCACACATCCAGCACTAACAGCAAAGGGGGATGATTTTGATGCTTAATATATTTAAACCGGCTCCTCACATTGAGAGACTGGACGATTCAAAGATGGATGCGGCTTACAAACGGCTCAGGCTGCAAGTATTCATTGGTATTTTCATTGGCTATGCAGGCTACTACCTGCTGCGGAAAAACTTTGCCTTCGCCATTCCTTATCTGCAGGAACAGGGGTTTTCAAAAACGGAACTGGGATTGGTGCTGGCCGCTGTGTCCATTGCATACGGCTTCAGCAAATTCATCATGGGTATGGTGTCTGACCGCTGTAATCCGAGGTATTTTCTCGCGACAGGCCTATTTTTATCAGCAATTGTTAATATCCTATTTGTTTCAATGCCTTGGGTGACTTCGAGCGTCACCATCATGTTTATTTTTATGTTTATCAACGGATGGTTTCAAGGAATGGGCTGGCCGCCATGCGGAAGGACGATGGCCCATTGGTTTTCCATTAGTGAACGGGGCACCAAAATGTCGATCTGGAATGTCGCCCATAACATAGGTGGCGGGATTCTTGCACCGCTTGTTACTCTTGGCATCGCGATGTTCGTGACCTGGAAAAGCGTGTTTTTCTTCCCTGCCATCATCGCCATTATCATTTCATTTTTGATTGTTTTATTGGTTCGCGATACGCCTCAATCCTGCGGACTCCCGCCAATTGAAGAGTATCGGAATGACTATCCAAAACACGCTTTTAAAAACCAGGAAAAAGAATTAACAACAAAAGAAATTCTTTTTCAATATGTGCTGAACAATAAATTTCTTTGGTACATCGCGTTTGCCAATGTATTTGTTTATTTCGTGCGGTACGGCGTGGTTGACTGGGCGCCTACTTACTTAACAGAAGCAAAAGGCTTTTCTCCTGAAGATTCGCGCTGGTCGTATTTTCTCTACGAATACGCCGGCATACCGGGAACGATCCTGTGCGGTTGGATCAGTGACCGATTCTTCAAAAGCCGCCGGGCACCGGCAGGCGTCTTGTTTATGGCGGGCGTATTCATTGCCGTATTGGTGTATTGGCTGAATCCCGCGGGCCATCCGCTCGTAGACAACATCGCCCTGATCAGCATTGGCTTCTTAATCTACGGACCTGTTATGCTGATCGGCCTGCAAGCAATTGATCTCGCGCCGAAAAAAGCGGCAGGAACTGCAGCCGGTTTGACCGGATTTTTCGGATACATTGGCGGATCTGCCTTCGCAAACGCCATTATGGGCTTTGTCGTTGACCAGTTTGATTGGAACGGCGGCTTTATCATGCTGATTTCTTCCTGCGTTCTTGCTATCGTCTTCTTGGCTCTGACGTGGAATACAGGAAAACGGGCGGAGCACGTTTAAGAAAGAAACATAAAAGATTAATCATTTTCTAACACGCCGTTTACATCATTTTTTTAATATGAAAGACAGGTACTGTTTATCTATAAGGAGGAGAAATCATGCGAAAAAATAGAATACTAGCCTTGGTTCTTCTGTCGCTGGGCTTACTCTCATTTATGGTAACACCAGTGTCGGCAGCGTCAAAAGGGAATCTGCTGTCACCTGACCGTATCCTGACGGTCGCGCACAGAGGGGCTTCCGGATATGTGCCTGAGCACACGATCCTTTCTTACGAAACCGCTCAGAAAATGAAAGCAGATTATATTGAGTTGGATCTGCAAATGACAAAAGACGGCAAACTGATTGTCATGCACGATGAAAAACTGGACCGCACCACAAACGGAACGGGCTGGGTGAAAGACCATACGCTCGCAGACATTAAGAAACTTGACGCCGGTTCTTGGTTTAATAAAGCCTATCCGGAAAAAGCAAAGCCGCAATACGCCGGCCTTAAAGTTCCTACATTAGACGAGGTATTAGACCGTTTCGGAAAACACGCGAACTACTACATTGAAACAAAATCGCCTGACACCTACCCAGGCATGGAAGAAAAACTGATCGCTTCTTTACAGAAACATAAATTACTAGGCAAACATGCTAAGCGCGGTCAAGTGATTATTCAATCGTTCAGCAAAGAAAGCCTGGTAAAAGTCCATCAATTACAGCCAAACCTGCCAACCGTTCAATTGCTGGAAGCCAAACAAATGGCGTCAATGACAGATGCTGACCTGGATGAAATCAAAACATACGCTGTCGGCGCGGGTCCGGATTATAAAGCGCTAAATGCAGAAAACGTCAGTATGATCCGCAGCCATGGCCTCCTGCTTCATCCTTACACAGTCAATACAGAAGCAGATATGCGCCGCCTGCTTGACTGGGGAGTGACAGGAGTGTTTACAAACTACCCCGATGTCTTCCAGCACGTTAAAAAAGACTACAAAAAAAGCTGAGAATCTTAGGATTCTCAGCTTTTTCTTATCGATTTTCACCAATAACAGCTTCTGCAATATTCACCGCATGATCGCCGATACGCTCAAGGTTGCTGATCATATCGACAAAGACGATGCCCGCTTGTCCGGTGCACAGCCCTTCATTCAGACGGATAATATGCTTTTTGCGAAGCTTCCGTTCCATTTTGTCAATTTCATCTTCTTTTTCAATGACTTGCTCAGCTATCTTCACATCATTGTGGTGCAATGCTTCCATGGACGCTTTCACAGTAGAAATCGTCAAATCCATCATTTCCGTTAAATCCGCCATGGCAGATTCAGTGATAACCACACGATGTGCCTGCTGATATTCAATCAGTTCAATTACATTTTCGAAGTGGTCGCCGATTCTTTCAATGTCTCTGACGGTATCCATCAGCATATGATGCTCCTCAGACTCGTGCTCTGAAAGAGAACTTGAAGAAAGCTCGATCAAATAATCGGTAATTTTCCGATCAAGATTGTTAACCGCATCCTCTATCTGATAAGCATTTGCCGCGTATTTTGGCTGTTTTGTCACTAAAAACTGTTTTGTAACTTCCAGCCCCTGCACCGCAAAATTCCCCATTTGCAGCACTTCTTCTTTTGCTTGTCCAAGAGCAATAGAAGGGGATTGCTCGATAAAAATCGGATCAAGATGCGACTTGTATTCGACCATTGAATCCTTGCCCGGAATCAGTTTTGTTACGATCAAAGCCAATATCCCGACAAAAGGAAGCTGTATAATCGTATTGGTCGTATTAAAGATTCCATGTGCGAATGCAATCGTCATCTTCGGATCAAGCCCAATCGATGTCTGAAGCGATAAGATCAATGCTGTGAATGGTTTAAGCAAAATCAGGAAAATCGTTGTCCCGATAAGGTTAAACAGCACATGAGTGGCCGCAGCACGTCTCGCTGCAACAGATGCACCTAAAGACGCAAGAACCGCGGTGATCGTCGTTCCGATATTGTCACCGAATAACACCGGCAGCGCACCGTTAATATCAATTAGACCATCTGAAAATAAACCTTGCAGGATACCAATCGTGGCGCTGGAGCTTTGCACGAGAACCGTAAACAAAGTCCCAATGACAACACCTAGAACCGGATTGGAGCTCATACTAACCGTTAAATCGTGAAAGGCCTCAAGTGAACGGAGCGGTTTCATGCCGCCGCTCATTAACTCCAGCCCATAAAACAGAGCCCCGAACCCAAACACTATCTGACCCGCGTTTTGTACATTTTTATGTTTAAAGAAAAACAGTAAAAATCCGCCGACAGCAATAATCGGCAACGCATAGGCCCCTATATCGATTCCGATAATAAACGCGGTAACCGTTGTTCCAATATTGGCTCCCATAATGACGCCAATGGCCTGGCGAAGCGTCATAAAGCCCGCACTGACAAGCCCAACGGTGATAACCGTGGTTCCGGAACTGCTCTGAATCAAAACCGTCACAATAATCCCCGCCAATACGCCCATTAGCGGATTGCTTGTAAAACGGTCTAAAATATTTCTTAATCTATCTCCAGCCGATTTCTGAAGTCCGTCTCCCATGAACTTAATCCCAATCAGGAAAATACCGAGACCCCCGAGAAATTCGAACAGTAATGTTTGTATGTCAATCGCCAACATGTTCACCTCTGTTTAGACATTATTCAGCAAACTCTCTTCGATTATGTTTCAAGTTCAGATGATTGTAAATAAAACATCCGCTTAATTTACAATAACTTAACAATAAGCCTTATGGTCCTATTAAACGTTTACATTGGTGTAACATTTTTGCGATGAACATGACCAATCGACTACAAAAAACCTTGCGTGATAGCGCAAGGTTTTCTCATCACAGTTATTCTTTCCCACAAAGCTTTCAGTATACCTGCCCAAAGAATAGCAGGCACAGCCGCTGAACGGTTTCCCTAAGAAAATCGGCAAAGGTTTAGCCATACCCAAAACGGGAATGATACAGGAAACACTACTCTTAAAATAGAAAGGAGTATCACCATGAAACAAAAACTGTTACTTTCAGGTCTCGCTGTTTCAACCGTCGGCATCACTTCTTATCTATTAAAAGACCCGTCAAATCGCCAAAAAGCTAGAGAATTCATTCACAGCATGAAAATGAAAATGACCAAACAGCCGGATATGGAAACGTTCCCAGTCGATAAAGCAGGACATCCGCACCCGCAAGATATTGAGGACAACAAAATGGTATCCGAAGGCTCTATGTATCCCGTCCAATATTACGATGAAAAAAAGAAGTAATGAAAAAGCTCTCTTCGATAAGGAAGAGAGCTTTTATATTTAACTTTTCCGTCTGATTCCGCTCATCACAAAACCGCTTTCAGGCAATGACGGCATTCTCGCGAGACTGTAATGCAGCGATTGTTCCGGAACGTCGTATTCAATCTGTTTGACGAGAAAATCCAGGCTTGCTTTCATGACTTCAATAGTAATGCCTTCCCCTGGACAGCGATGCCCTTTCTCCGCGTGACCTCCGCCTTGAGGAATCAAATCAAACGGATTTTCCTCCCGCTCCTCAAATCGTTCAGGCCGAAATTCATCAGGGTTGTCCCATAAGCGAGGGTCGTGATTCGTTCCATAAACATCAAGCAGTACCGATGTGCCCTTCTTAAACTCACAGTTATTCCATTCAAAATCCTTTTTAACAAGCGCCCCTAAAAACGGGCCGAACGGATAATATCTGCGGACCTCTTGCACAAACATTTCTCTTTCCCGGCTGCTTCCAGAACACAGCCATTTCTTATACTTCGGATGCTTATGAAGCGCCAAAGCTGAAAACACAAGAAAGTAAGAAATGGCGACGATAGGCCGCAGGACATTAATCAGCTCAATGGCGGCCATCCGGGAATCCAGCTGGTTACCATCTTCTTGAGTGTGAAACGCCATTTCATGCAGTGCTGTTCCGGCAGGTGTTTTCAGCAAGCCGGCACGAACATCTTCAATCATTCTTTCAATCCACTCTTCCGCACGCGGCCTTGCTCTTCTTCCCTTCCAATGCCGCGGCCCCACAGCACCGAACGCGTCGACCATATCAATGAAGTCATCCGCTCTCTCTTTGACTTCCGTTTCCTTCAGCGGAACGCCAGCCCAATAGCACGCCACCCTGCATAGGATTTCTTTTGCTTCCTCAAATAACACAACCTGATCCGCCTTCTCCCATCTCGTGACTGCCGCTTCCCACTCCTCTGTCATCAGCTCAGCCAAACGCTTTTGATGCGGCGGTGTCATTAATGACAGAAAAAGCAGCTTCCGATGGATATGCGCGTCGCCATCCATCGTCTGAATCGCATTTACGCCAAACAGCGTTTTCTGCACCCGCTTCGGCAAAGCATTCTGCCGCTGAAACCGCTCCGAATCATAAAACAGCTTCGCTGCCTCAGCACCGGTCATGCAAATAAAGGTTTTTCCCAATAAACGAGCCTGAAACAGGTCTGAGTGATAGCGCTCTGTTCTGTTTTTAATAAACAAATATCCTTCCTGCATCAGCGTCAGGCTGTTATCAAGACTTTTGTCATGTGGAATCTGCTCATTCATACGATTACCCTGCCTTCCTTTTTACCCTCTATTTTCACGTTATCTTCCGAATATAAACCCAGTAACAGTATTTGTTTACAAAACCAAATTTAAGCGCTTTTTTCTTATTTTTCAAAGGAAGAACAAAAGAAATAGAGAAAAGGTAGTTGATCAAAACAAAGGGGGAACAAAATGAAGAAATGGATATATGTTGTGCTTGTGTTGAGTATTGCAGGGGTCGGCGGCTTTTCCGTTCAGGCATCATCGTCTGCCCATGAGAAACATCTGAATGTCGGCCAAATGAATGTCGATGACGAATTCAAGGATACGGACGGAACCTTCATTCTTCACGATGTGCAAAAGGACAAGACCTTTGTCTACAACAGAGAACGGGCAAACAAAAGACAAACTCCGCAGTCCACCTTTAAAGTCGTGAACGCCTTAATCGGGTTACAGGTAAAAGCTGTTCGGGATGAATACGATGTCAAACGGTGGGACGGGGTCAAGCGCGAATTCGAATCATGGAACCGCGACCATACGCTAGGCTCGGCCATGCGGGAATCCGCCATCTGGTATTATCAAGCATTAGCAAGAGATATCAGTGATGAAAGGATGAAAACATGGCTTCATACTCTGTCATACGGCAATAAGGATATCAGCGGGGGGATCGACCAGTTTTGGCTGCAAAGCTCGCTAACAATATCTCCGCTGGAACAAGAGGCCTTTTTGGAGAAGCTTGTAAAAGAGGAGCTTCCATTTGACAAATCGGTGATGAAAACCGTCAAGCGCATGATGATTCAAGAGGAAGGAGATCACTACACGCTCTACGGAAAAACCGGAACCCGCCTGACAGATATGGGATTAGGCTGGTTTGTCGGATTCATCAAAACAGAGCATGGCTCGTATATTTTTGTCACCAATGTCGATGATTCCGGTACAAAAGCCAAAAACATCACAGTGGATATCCTGAAAAAGTATGGCCTGATCACATCATAAATGAAGGAGCCCTGCAAGGCAGGGCTCTAAATGTCATGCTCGAAACAATAATGATTCACAAGCTCTTCAATCAAATCATGATCAGGATATTCCCCATTAAATTCAAATTCGATTTCTTCCACAAACTCTCCGTGATGGTACACATGGATGGCTCCATTTTGTCGGACGACGCTAAACTCCGGCTGAAATGTATATCCGCTTCGTTCAATTGCTCCCATTTCTTCCCCGCCTTTCAAAGCAGTAATTCATACACCTCGTTTAATTCCTTAGCCCGTTTTTGATCCTGTTCATTCTGCGCATACTTAATTTCTTTTTCTAATACATGGTTCAAAAAAGACATTTCATTGTCATCTAAGTCTTTTACAAATTCCTCTTCATTCACATACCGCTTCGCTAGCATCTTCTTGCAAATCTGCTGGCAGACTTCATTTTCAAGATGATTTGAAAGTGATTCGCGCAAATAACCGAGTGTAACATCCATTTTATGCACACCTTTCCTTCTGCTATCTTTATCCTATAGCTTGCTAAAATGGGGAAAATCCATACACGAAAAATAAAAAAAGAGACATCCGTGAATGTCTCTTTTTCTATGGTTATTCAGCCGCTCGGCCGCTTTTGGTCAAATTGGCCTGCGTACGTTTGCCAATCCCAAACACATAATAACTAATGACCACAAGCGCTAAGAAAATCACGCCTACAATCAGAGAGATACGAGTATCATCATTAAACCACATACCGACCAAAACCATCAGCAAGAAAGCAATCGTCACATAGTTTGTGAAAGGTGCAAACGGCATTTTGAATGGATGTTTATCTAATGCAGCACCCTTCGCTTTTCTGAATCCGATGTGGCTGATCAAAATGATAAACCAAGGAATCATGCCCGGCAGCACACTTGCACTGTATACATAGACAAAGATCTTCGGAGGCGCGATATAGTTCAGCACAACACCGACAGCCAAACCGATCAGCACCGCAATTGTCCCATACAGCGGCACACCATTGCGTGAGATCTTCTTAAAGAATTTCGGTGCTTGTCCATTTACACCCAGTGTATAAAGCATGCGTCCTGCACTGAAAATACCGCTGTTACAGCCGGACATTGCCGCAGTAATGACGACAAAGTTAATAATGCCGGCCGCTGCCGTAATTCCGATTTTCGAGAACGTAGACACGAACGGACTTCCGAGTGAGTTGAGCTCATCCCAAGGATACACGGTCACGATTACAAAAATAGCGCCAATGTAGAAAATCAAAATACGCCAGATAATACTTTGAATCGCACTTCTTAGCGTGTTTTGCGGGTCCTTCGCTTCACCGGCTGTAATCCCGATCAGCTCAACCCCTTGATAGGCCGCAATGACGAGAGACAGCGCAAAGAAGAATCCAGAGAAACCGCCTGCAAAGAATCCTCCATGAGACCACAGATTCGACAAGCCGATCGCATCTCCGCCGTTGCCAAACCCGAAGAAAATAATCCCGAATCCCGCAATAATCATCAAGATAATCGTCACGATTTTAATCATCGCAAACCAAAATTCAAACTCGCCAAACGACTTAACAGAAATTAAGTTCGCCGCACCAAGAATCACCATTGCCACGATACCAGGTATCCAAGCAGGCAAATCCGGGAACCAATACTTCATATATGAACCGACAGCGATAATTTCTGACATGCCGACGATAATCCACTGGAACCAGTTGCTCCATGCTGTCATATAACCTGCCAGCGGATGAATATATTGATGGCCGAATGTCGCAAAAGAACCCGTACTCGGTTCGACATACAGCATTTCACCCATCGCACGCATAATAAAAAAGATAAAAATTCCGCATATTGCATAAGCCAGAAGGACAGACGGGCCAGTCCATGAAATGGTGCTGGCTGAGCCCATAAACAAGCCGACACCGATCGTACCGCCCAAGGCGATCATCTGAATATGACGCGCGCCCAGGCCCCTCTTTAATTCTTTATTTGCCATTCCTCTTCCCCCTCTTACAAAATACTCGAAAATGAGAAAACAGCAGGCCTGCTTGCCTCCACATCTTTCTCACCAATCAGTTATAACAATCAGAAAATTCAAACTTAAAATTGTTATATAATCTCCAAAATTACTTATTTCATCATAATAAATTTCTCTAGAAAATACAATTGTTTTTTTCAGGCAAACACATTATTCAGAGTTTTTAATTAAAACTTCGCTTAAAATATTTTATATAAATATAATGAAATGATTTAAATATGAATATCATATTTCTACCTTAAATTCTCATAAAAAATAAGCTGTTCACAATGAACAGCTTTCTAATCATTCACACCCGTTTGGTGCCTTAATGTCTTAAGCCAATCGGTATCTCCGGTGCCATAGCTCTTGCTTTGCCCCACATCTCTCAGAGATCCATTGCTGTAATCAATTGATAGGATAAAATCCGGAATGGCATCATACCCGGCTTTCGCCATTTTACTGAGCTCTGAACGATAGTGGGATATAGCATAAGAAGCCGTTTGTTTTTGCACAGGATCTTTTTCAAGCTCTTCTTTATATACGTCTAATAAGTCACGTCCATCAGGCGTTACGTACCGCCCATCAATCACTTCTAAATCCTTCAAATGATAGCCTGTGACTTCATACATCTCACGAGCAGCTTGATACTTTTGATATGCCTCTTCGGAAAATTGTGTTGAATCACCGCTTAGGCTTTTCATGATATGTAAAAATAGCTCTTTGCTGTTGTCTCCAGATTGCAGCACTTGCTCAATTTGCTCAATCAGTGCCTGATCGCCTGTCCCGCTCACCTGTACCTTATAGTCAATCGGCGTAATCGTAAACGTCAGCTCTGTCCCCTGCGGAATGTGAATATGGTTTCGGTTCAACAGCACTTGCAGCTGCTGGTTAACCTGGCTTCGCTGATACACCTTAGCATTCTCAGCCTCCACTTCCCCATTAAACGTGACATTGCGAAATGCGGCATCCTGCAGATTATAGTTTTGGGCCTTACCTTTGAATAGCCATTCTGTTTCATTATCGTAAGCAGCCTGTCTTTCTGCAGCTGACAGATCACTTCTGTAATAAGGAGACTTTGCATTTTGGTACTTATCCTTTATATAGCCTAATGGATCAGACTTCGTTTTGTTAATCGCATTCATTCTGCTGTATTTTTCATCTAGTATTTTGATTCTGATATCACTCTCAGATACATAGGGGTTCTTGGATTGAATCACTGTTACCTCCCCCGTATCTGTCACTGTTCGATCATTCGCTGATTGATACACTTTGCTGAAAGTCCCGCTGTTTCCCGCCACGCTGGTTTTAGAATAATTGAACTGATTGATTCCCTCATTTGAAGATCGTGACTCAAGCCTGCTGTATGCCTTTTCCTGCACCGCTGCTGTATTTTCAGACGTATTCTCGTGTGTAACAGCCGCATTCCTATTCAATATGTTCTGTGCCATCAGCTGGGTACGGATAAATTGCCGATTCAGACGCATTGGGTTCCCTCCTGAACAATTCTCTCTTACTCTTTTTTATCGGCAATACCAATGTATATATTAACCTCAAAAAACATTTATTTACACTTAAAACGTTATTATGTATGATGGAAATAAAAGGAGGTTGTTTACATGATGAAAAAATGGCTCTTTCCATTCGCTATTATGCTGGCTGTCTTATTCACCTTTACTTATTCGGCATCAGCTGCCGGAGTCACTGCTATTACAGGAAACAATTCATTTGATACCGCAGCACCAATCGGATATTGGAAATATAAGAATATCGATACAACGATACTGGAAGCCGGACAAGATGAAGCCTATTTCACTTTTACAGCTTATAAGGGAGAAAAAGTATACGTGAGAAGTACATACCAGAGCGCGTACACAGGGATGAAAATTGAAATTTACGATAAGAACAGAGCACCTGTTTCACAAGGCACAGAAGTGATTAATCCTAATACGTTCTCTTCTTTTATTTATGCCAATGCTGACGCCCAAAACACGACGGATACCTTCTATGTGAAAGTGTCACGCGGCACCTATACCGGGAACATGTATTTCACACTTTCAATTGAAGACCGAATCAAATCCGGCAGCGGAACGTTCCAATTCAGCGGCGTTGCTGAAAATAAAGGAAATACTGCCCTTAGCCCCTCAGGTTCTGACTCCAGCGTGATCAAGGCTGATTTAACAAACCAATCTGGAATACCGCGCGATGCCATTGTAACTAGAGTCCAAACAACCGCCACTCAAACACCAAGCCAGGGAAATACACGCCACTTCATCATGACGAGTGAAAATAACGAATGGCGCCGTGCACTTGTGAATAGCTCGACGTCAGGGTCTTATGATATATCATTGTCAGATCAACTCAGTGTCGCTAAGGTATGGAGTTTTAAATATAATACATTAGCGACTGCTAGATCGACGATGAGTAATGTAAAAGCAAAAATAGATTATGAATACGATGTCACAAAGCAGTTTTAATTCATACTGAGCTGGTTCAAATTCCATGAGCCGGCTCTTTTTTATTTTTAGCCTAGAATACAATTGTTTTGATAAACTGTAATCAGTACAACCAAGGGAAGTGCAGACATGGCATTAAAACAGCTCAAAAAGCTACTTTTTGACCGCCCTCTAAAGGACGGCGTTATCCTAAATCATCAATACAGAATCGAAGAATGCCTCGGAATGGGCGGCTATGGCTTGGTTTATTTGTGCACCGATGTCCATACTCAAACATCTTATGTCTTAAAACAGCTCCGGCCGACAAAAGCGAAAAAGGAAAAAGAAAGAGTCCGGTTCCAGCAGGAAATAAAACTGCTCAAAAGTATACACCACCCGCAAATCCCGGCCTTCATAGAAGATTTCATCATAGACGGACAGGCTTATTATGTCATGCAGCTGGTTGAGGGAAATAATATAGAAGAATTATTATTTTTTCGAAAACAGCCGTTTACAGAGCTTATGGCGTTACAGCTGATTTCACAGCTGCTTGAGATTGTAGAATACCTGCATGAACGCCTGATTTTTCACAGCGACATCAGAACGCCTAATATGATCATCAATAACGGCAGGCTCTGCCTCATCGATTTCGGCCTTGCAAAGCAATTGACTCCTGAAGAAACGGAGGAAGTAAAGGTGAGGCAACAGGATGACTTCTTCGATCTCGGAGAAACACTGTTATTCCTGCTGTACTCTCAATATAAAGGTAAAAAGAAGAAAAACGGCACTTGGCTGGAGGAATTAACGCTGACGAAAGAAGTAACCTTGCTGCTGAAAAAATTATTGGGCATTGATGAAGAGTACCAGCACACCGCTTTGATTCGCGAAGACCTGAACCGCGCGATTCAATCAGTCACATAAAAAAACCCTTGTCCCAAGACGGAACAAGAACTTTTTTGAGATTAACTGCTGCTGTAGCTCCGGCGCTTGTAGCGATGACTGCCGCCATAACGGTCGTAGTTCCTTCTTTTGCCTGAGCTGCTGCTGTAGCTTCGGTAATGCCGGCGCCGGCTGCTGCTGTAATGCCGGTGTTTGCGATAGCGATCACTCGAGCTGCTTGAGAGGTGCTTGATCGTTTTAATGATTTTTTTAAACATACGCTGATCACCCCATTTCTTTCTTCCTATTATATAAAGTTTATAGGAGAAAGAAAAACATCAGCGGGGTCACTCTTTTGAAAGCAAGAATCTCGTTCCATTCTCATTTGTCTGCAACTCATAAGTAATCGCAAGCAGCCTGCATATATCATCAATAATCTTTAATCCAAGCCCCTCACTGTTCTCATCCCGATCAAATCCAATACCGTCATCGCAAATAGAAACAGTCCCATGTTCAATCGTGACTTCCATTTTTTTAGCTTTTGAATGCTTTAACGTGTTTTGAAAAATATTATCGAACAGCCTTTGCATCCATAACCGGTTGCTCATCCATATCACATCTTGATCTGCCGGCTTATAGTGCAGCCTAATCCCATTCATACTGTATAAATAATCCCACTTTTTCACAGCTGTTTCTAACAGCTCGTTTAGACTCATTTCTTCATTTATGATATAAGAACTTTCTAACGTCTCAGCGGAATATAGATTGAATTCATTTGTTAATTCCGCGATATAGTGGATTTGCTGATACAATGATTCAAATACGGTCTGATCATGACATTGGCCTTCCAAATAAAATAACTGCAGCCTGAGAGCGGTTAAAGGTGTATTAATGTCATGCCGCAGTTTTTGCAAAAGCTCCTTTTTAATTTCCTCCTGCTGCCTCAGTTCCAGTTCACGGTATGTCGTTCGTTCAATTAACAAATTGACCGACTTGATCAGTTCCCCGATTTCATCAGCACGTTTCACTTCTATTTTATCTGGCACCTTTTGATCACTCGCCAGGTGTCGAATGGTTTGATTTAACAGATTGATTTTATGCAGCAGAGAATGAATCGACTTTGAAAATAAAAAAGCTAACAATAAGAGTGATAGCAAAAATACAACGATCATTGCGGGATACGCAAACGACCTGTGAAAAGGCATACCATGATTCATCGGTTTAAACATGCTGTCATAAATCACCGACATCAAAATGCTAACCGCCAGCAACAGTACCGGAACACTAATGACGGCTGTAAACAATAACAACTGATATTTTGTCTTTAGCTTCATTTCTTCACAACGGTATTCAGCCGATACCCTTCTCCGTATATATTTTCAATAATCTCACCCGCTTGATCCTTGATTTTGCCTCTGATTTTTTTAATGTGCACATTGACGATATTCGGGTTTCTGTCTTCGAGCTGCCACAGATATTCAAAGAAATGTTCCTTTGTCAGGGTGCTGTCTCTATTTTCATATAAATAAAAGAAAATTTTCCGCTCAATCGCAGTAAACAGCACCTCATCATGCAGGCTTTCATTAAACACTTTTTTGGTTTCCGCATCAATATACAAATGTTTGATTTGCGTAAAAGTGCCATAATGATGCTCAAGCATATTCTGCATTCTTAATAGCAGCTCTCGCGGGTCAAAAGGCTTTACCATATAATCCTCACCGATCTGCAAACCTTGGAGCTTGCTGTCCATATCATTGCGGGCCGAGAGAAAAATGACCGGAATGCGCAGCCCCAGCTTTTTGATTTTAGCAGACATTTGATATCCGTCTTCACCCGGCAGCATCACATCCATAATGACCAAATCCACCTTCTGAATCACCGAAAGCACATCCGCTCCATCTGTTTTCCACATCACATGATATCCCTCACGCTGCAAAATCTTTTGCAGTAGATCACCAATCGTCACATCATCTTCCACGATTAAAATATGATAACCCTTCATCCTAGCGAACCTTTCTCATAAACTCCATGGAAAGTTTATATATTTGATCAGGCTGATATAAATAAATACTGTGTGTTCCCCTTAGTTCCTTTATTTCGGCTGTATTGAATTGAGCCGCAAACGCTTCATAATCTTTTCGGTTTTGTATGGCATACTTTGAATTTCTATTTTGGTCAGAGACCGCATCTAAAATCAAGACGGGAGTTTCTTTTGGCGCCGGCAGATTCACAGATTTGCTGCCATTTTGGTAAGACTTTAAAAGCTCATGCTCCATATCTGCATTAAAAAATTGCTTAAAGTTAATGGCTTTATAGATATCTTTTTCTTCATCAGTTAAAAACGACTGCCGAATCACCTCAGGATTATATACAGCAGAAGGCATAAACCGATGAAAACCAATCGAGGTTAACAGGTGGAACCCTCTCACTTTCAGTCTGTCGATCCTGCTCAATTTATACGTGACATACTGCTGGGGCAATCCAATGTCCATCGCAATAATGGCCTTGATTTCCTTAGGATATTTCTGAGCCCAATAAATGGCTTCAATCCCGGATATGGAATGAGACATTAAAATATAAGGAGGCTTATTTCCGCTTTTCATAAGCGCTTTCCTCGTCTGTTCCAGTACCGTATCAATATCTCTGTCATCGTGAGACACATCACTGTATCCATAACCAGCCCGATCAACAACAGCAATCTTATTTTCTTTTGAAAACTTGCTGTACAAACCTTTCATCTCATAAGCAGGCGCAGCGATCCCCGAACCGGACATAAACACAAACGTATCCTTCCCGCTTCCCTCTTCATATACATTTATCTTTTTACCATCAACATCGACTACTTTGCCTTTGCCTTTTAACAGTGCTGCTTCCTTATTTAATTGATAATGGTGGTAAATAAAAACGGAGACGGATACAAGTAAAACCAAAGCAGCCAAGCTGCCAAAAAAGACTTTTAAGACTTTCCATAATGTTTTCATATGATGCTCCTTTCACGTGATACGGAAAGGATACGATATGAAAATAAATTTCTGATTAACTTTGGAAAGATTTTATTTTGACATTTGACTTTGCCCTTACGGAAAGGTGTACATTTGGAGCATGGAGGTGATCACTTGCTATCGATCGGTGAATTTTCAAAGATATGCAAAGTATCAACAAAAACACTGCGATACTATGATGAAATCGGGCTCATTCACCCCGAAGACATTAATCCTGAAAATGGATATCGGAGGGTCTTTCCGCAAAGTCCGGGAATTTCTTATACGCAGCCTTCTCCAAGGAGAACGACATTGAGAAGGCTGCCGCTTATATCAATCTTTCACAAAACGTAATTCAGCGGTATTCAATCCATGTATTCACACAAAGTTACCACAAAGCCTTTTTCTCTTCTTCCTGCTCGATAAACAGATAATTTTCAGGACGGCCCAAAACAGAAAAAAGCACCAAAAGCAACTTCCATCCCCGGATCGGACTTCCACATCTAAACTTCAACACTTCTCCTTCTGCTAAGTTAAACCTCAATATTTGGCTTGTACACCAAGCAACTTTCACTTGAATAACATGTTCACCAGGCTGCAAATCAATTCGCAGCCTCCCTCCATCTTTGATATTTCCCACCTCGGTACCATCAATTAGCACAGAATACCCTCTCAATTTATTTACGTACTGTGATACCCTGCTAATTTCAATATACGTCTCTAGATTATTCACGATGACACATCCTCAAAGTAATGATCTTACAGGCGAGAAGCGTTAGAACCCTTCCGCCATACCGTTATTTCCCTTCCTAGTATATTATAACTTGCTGTGCTTCAGCTCTCCGTCGGCAAAAATCCCTTTCAGCTTCAGTGTGCCTTCTACTTGGGCTTATAAAAAACACCCGCTTGTATAACGAGCGGATGTTAGATCTTTCGAAATGAAACCATTGAACTTTAAGGATGAAAACAAAGCATTGTATTATTGATTGATATCTTTTAGTGTCTGTTTCGGTTGTGAATGAAAAATCATCAATGATGCAATAATTGCAATCATAACCCCTAGCGCACCAATCCAGGTAATCGAGGCTAATGATACGTTTTCCACAAAAACCCCTCCTATTCCTGCGCCGACCGCCATGGCGAGTTGCATCATGGACTGATTAATACTGAGCAAAACACCTGACATTTCCGGTTCTATTGTAGCCAGGTGAAATTGCTGTGTCGGACCGGTGGACCATGCGGCAAACGACCATAATATGAGAATCACCAACACTCCGATATAGGAATGAGTGACAAATGACAGCAGAATCAGTGTGACGATATGCAATGTCATCCCGCCAATGAGTGTAAAAGGAACTCCCCATTTATCGGTGCTATATCCCCCAAACTTCGATCCAACCAAACTGGCAATTCCAAATATAAGCAAAACACCGCTAAGCAGCTTGCCGTTTATACCTGAGATGTTCAAGAGATACGGTGACAAATAGGTATAAGCAACAGAATATCCCCCGAGCCAGAAGAAAGTGATTGATAATCCCATAGCCACTTTCCGTTTTTTGAAAAGAGCAAGCTGTTGAAGTAAAGGCACAGGTTTATCCCCTTCAGTATGCGGAAGAGTAAAGAATATAACGGCCATCGCGATCAATCCCAACAAAGCAATGGCACCAAATACAGACTTCCAGCCTAATGCTACTGCTATCATTCTTCCAAGCGGAACACCAATGATTAAAGAAGCGGTAAATCCCATCACGACAGTAGCGATGGCACTGCCCTGCTTCCCTTCTGATGCAATCTTAGCGGCAATCGTTAATGCGGTAACAACAACCACACCTGCTCCCATCGCCATAATGATCCGCGCTGCAATAAACCATCCATAACCAGGCAGTACAAAAGCCAGGACATTGCCGAACACAAACAAACCGAGGGCATACATCATCAATCTGCGTCTATCCATACTTGCTGTCAACGCCATAAGTACGGGTGTGGAAAGAGCATATACAAGTGAAAAAATTGTAATGAGCTGGCCCGCGGCAGCCAAGGTTATCCCGAGTGTATGAGCAATGTGATCCAAAATTCCGGAAATGATGTACTCTGAAGTTCCGACTAAAAAACTGACAATGGCTAAAATATAAATTTTCCAAGTGTTAGACATAAACGTTCACTCCTTAATTATTAATAAACATATCACGAATTATCGATATGTTATTATAAAAAATAAACACATCGCAATATGTCGATATGTATGGTGTAAAAATAAACATCTTTTGATGTTTATTTTTATATCTCTGTTTTAAGAAG
>NZ_JAVAXX010000094.1:0-20491 GCF_042709275.1 Bacillus sp. LR_5
AATTCTGTACTTCGAGATCATTACGACTTTTGCTATCATTCTCGGACTAGCCCTTGCAAACATCTTCCATCCGGGTACAGGAGTTAATATACACGAAGCTCAAAAATCTGACATTAGTCAATATGTTGAAACCGAAAAAGAGCAAAGCAATAAATCAGCGGCGGAAACGTTCCTGCATATTGTGCCGACAAACTTCTTCCAGTCCTTGGTTGAAGGGGATCTTCTTGCCATCATCTGCTTTACAGTTCTATTTGCATTGGGTATTTCCGCGATCGGTGAAAGAGGCAAGCCTGTATTAGCCTTTTTCGAAGGTGTATCCCATGCCATGTTCCACGTTGTAAACCTTGTGATGAAAGTAGCGCCATTCGGCGTTTTCGCACTTATCGGAGTGACTGTGTCTAAATTCGGGCTCAGTTCTCTTCTCTCTCTCGGAAAGCTTGTCGGATTGGTGTATGTCGCACTTGCTTTCTTCTTAATTGTCGTGTTTGGAATTGTTGCAAAAATTGCCGGCATCAACATTTTCAAATTCCTTGCTTACATGAAGGACGAAATCTTACTGGCGTTCAGTACGTCCAGCTCTGAAACAGTTCTTCCGCGCATCATGGAAAAGATGGAAAAAATCGGCTGCCCGAAAGGCATTGTTTCATTTGTGATTCCGATTGGATATACGTTTAACTTAGACGGTTCCGTTCTCTATCAATCCATTGCCGCGCTGTTTTTAGCACAGGTATACGGCATTGATTTAACGCTTTGGCACCAAATTACACTTGTGCTCGTCCTTATGGTGACATCTAAAGGGATGGCTGCCGTGCCTGGTACTTCTTTTGTCGTCTTGCTTGCGACACTTGGCACCATCGGTGTTCCGGCTGAAGGACTTGCTTTTATTGCCGGTGTAGACCGCATCATGGACATGGCACGTACAGTTGTCAATCTGACTGGTAACGCGCTTGCTGCCGTTGTGATGTCTAAATGGGAAGGCCTGTTTAATCCAGCGAAAGCTGAAACGGTCATGTCTCAAGCAAAAGCAGACCAAAACGCAACCATTTCCGGTTAATGAAAAGCCTGCGAGGTTCTTGCCCCGCAGGCTTTTTTAATCTTTAACAAGCTCAAACAGCTCTGTAATCAAAACAGTATCCTCATTCAGCTCTAGTTCACCATTTTTGATCAGTTCCGCCCATGCCATCCGATGGTCTTCCTGAAATTCCTCAATTCGATCTCCATTGCCCTCTCCTTTGACTAACCTCATATCAGGCGCTCCAAAGGTCGTTTCAAACACATCTGTCACTTTTATATTGCATCTCGGATTGTCATGTTTATCATAAACGGTAACAAGCTGCCCCGCCGTTTGATACACGTCACTCAATTCATCTTTTGAATATAATGATTTTGGGGCGCACGTGGCTGTTTTTTCTCCGGCGAGGATTTGCTGAATCAGCTGTTCCCCCAAACCGTCATCACCTTCCCAGCCGAAAGTGCTTTTCAGCTCATACATCTTCATTTCGCCTTCCTCCCTTATACCATCGGTGACTGTACATAATAGTACAGAAGCTTAGCCGTATGGCGAAGAGACGATTTATGGGTGCGTTCAAATGCATGCGAAGCGTCAATTCCCGGCCCGATGAGGCCATGCACAATATCATGCCCGGATTTGATCGCTGCTGACGCATCCGACCCGTAGTATGGGTAAATATCAAGCTTATAGTCGATATGATGCTTCTCGGCTAAATGGACTAAATGCTTTCTCAGCTGATAATGATACGGCCCGCTCGCATCCTTCACACAGATTGATACTGAATATTCATCTGTCGCCTGCCCGTCACCGATAGCTCCCATATCAACCGCCAAATATTCGACTGTTTCTGGAGGAATATTCGAATTCCCGCCGTATCCGATTTCTTCATTATTCGAAATAAGAAAATGAGTTGTATACGGCAATTCAATTTCTTCTGTTTGAATTTGATGAATTAAGCGGAGCAATAAGGCGACACTTGCCTTATCATCCAAATGGCGCGATTTAATAAATCCGCTTGATGTGATCTCGACACGGGGATCAAACGACACAAAATCTCCGACGCCAATGCCAAGCTCTTCCGTATCTTTCCGGCAGTGAACAGGTTCATCAAGGCGGATCTCCATATTCTCTTGATTGCGCTCAGCTTTCCCCGCATCCTTGTATACATGCACTGATGTTTGATGCATTAAAATTGTGCCTGTATACGTTTTTCCCGAGGCAGTTTCAATTTGGCAATACTCCCCCTCAATCGAGTTGTAGCGGAACCCGCCGATCAAATCGATTTTCAGCCGGCCGTCAGCTTTAATTTCCTTTACCATAGCGCCGAGGGTGTCAACGTGCGCCGTCAGCATGCGGTGCTGGGATGTGTCGCGTCCGGGAAGCGTTGCAATTAAGCCGCCCTTATGGTTCCGAACCGTTTCTACCTTCCATTCTTTTAAAAGGCTTTCAATATAATTGATCACCTCATATGTATTTCCTGTCGGGCTTGGGATCGATACAAGTTCTTTAATGAGCTCCATCGTTTTACGTACGGACGTCATAGGACATTCCTCCTTTTATTTTTCTATATAAAATATACTCTTTTCCCGAGGGACCCGTCCAATCTTTTCCTATCAATCTCTCATATGCTGTAGTAAGCATGGGAAGAGGAGGGATATCTATGTGCTGTCGTCATTCACATGAACGGAAACATCATTGTCACGATTGGTTTGATGAGTTTTGGTTCTTTGACGAGTGGTTCGATAAAGATTTCCATGACCATTGCAAGAAAAAGAAAGAATGCCATGACCCTTGTGAGAAGAAGAAAGAATGCCATGACCCTTGCGAGAAGAAGAAAAGAAAGAAAAACCATTGTTTCTCTTGTAAAAAACACAGACACTCTTGCTGTCATTGCTAAGGACTGAATCAGAAATATTCTGATGACCCATGCTTCATGAATATTTCCATTCGCATTTTTCCAAGCGGGCTGTGCTGCTGCTTGGACTTTTTTATTGAAAGAGACTTTTTGCTTTTACAATCCAATAGACTGATACTGCAGCTATTAGAGCAACAATGATTTCAACAGCAGCAGCATGCTCTATTATTCTTTTTTGGTATAAAACCGCCGGTACATTAAAGAGTGCATGTAAAAGAATAGAATACAGCAAAAACAGCGGCCGGCGGCTTTTAACCGCATACAAGACCAGCAGCGACAGTCCGATTTGAACAGCAATCGCACTGATTCTTTCTATTCCCCCCAGCAGCCATTCATACGAAGGGGTATGCAGCAGCTGCTCCTGAATCGGCAGAAGCACCTGTTTGATGTCTTCATTGATCAAAAGCTGTTCAAACGTTCCGCTATTCATCGCAATTGCGTATACAATAAGCGAGATAGAGGACACGCCAGTAATCAGGATGGCTTCAAGCCCGCCATGGCCCGTTCCGAAAGCCAGGCCATCCGCCCAAGCATGATGGCGCTTCAAAAAAATTCTCATCATGATATACCTTCCGCACTCCTCAAAAATCCCAGCCATCAAGCAGCCGTAAATGCCATACCACAATGGATTTTGCATGGCTTCTTTCGTCATTTCATTCACTTGCAGTACATAAACATGAACGCCGCCCTCCAATAGCTGAGCAAAGACAAAAAACGTGAGAGCGCCAATAAAAAACACCTTTAACGAGGCGCCATACTTTCGCTTAAACCATACTATCAGTCCGATCGGCAACAAAAACGCAACAGCTCCAGAGAACGCCATAAAGACTATTGCTTCTTGACTGACCATTTACCAGCCTCCTTTTTCTATTTCTAGATTCCCTATTTCACATTTTCTCTTTTTTTATGAAAAAACCTTCTTTTTAGTACCAGATACTAATATCTAGTGTTATAATCTGATCATAAGGAGTGATACATATGTCAAAAGCAAAAATTTCAGCTATCGGCACCTATGCGCCGAGCAGGCGCTTAACCAATGCTGATTTAGAAAAGATCGTTGATACGTCAGATGAATGGATTGTTCAGCGAACAGGAATGAGAGAACGCCGTATTGCGGATGAACAGCAGTTTACCTCTGATTTATGCATCGAAGCGGTGAAGGATCTTAAGAGCCGTTATGAAGGGACACTTGATGATGTCGATATGATCCTCGTTGCCACAACAACATCCGATTATGCCTTTCCGAGTACGGCATGCCGTGTGCAGGAATATTTCGGCTGGGAAAGCACCGGCGCGTTGGATATTAATGCGACGTGCGCCGGGCTGACATACGGCCTTCATTTGGCAAACGGATTAATCACATCCGGCCTTCATCAAAAAATTCTCGTCATCGCCGGAGAGACACTGTCAAAAGTAACGGATTATACCGATCGAACGACATGCGTTCTGTTCGGCGACGCTGCAGGTGCGCTGTTGGTTGAACGAGATGAAGAGGCGCCCGGATTTCTTGCGTCTGTCCAAGGAACAAGCGGGAACGGCGGAGATATTTTGTATCGTGCCGGACTGCGGAATGAACGAAACGGGGTGCAGCTTGCCGGTTCCGGTAAAATGGTCCAAAACGGCCGTGAAGTGTATAAATGGGCAGCGAGAACCGTTCCCCGCGAATTTGAACGTCTTTTACATCAAGCAGGTCTGACAAGCGGCAACCTCGATTGGTTTGTGCCTCACAGCGCCAACTTGCGCATGATCGAGTCGATTTGTGAAAAAACACCGTTTCCGATTGAAAAAACGCTCACCAGTGTCGAATACTACGGAAACACGTCTTCTGTTTCGATTGTTTTGGCGCTGGATCTCGCAGTGAAAGCCGGAAAGCTGAAAAAAGATCAAACCGTGATGCTTTTCGGATTTGGCGGCGGATTAACCTATACAGGATTGCTTGTCAAATGGGGAATGTAATAAAAAAAGAACTTGTTTCAAAGGAAACAAGTTCTTTTTCATTATGAAGCCGGCTGTTCTTCTGAAGTTTCTTCCTTCCGGCTTAACATTGTAAAGTAAGTAATGCTCAGCAAAATCATAACGAGGGCAATGCCGATTAAGACGCCGGCCATCTGCCACATGTAGCCAAAATCCCCGTTTGAAATGACCGCTCTGAACCCGTTAATGCTGTAGGTCATCGGCAATGCGCCATGGATGACTTGATAGAAATTTGGAAGCAATTCTAACGGGAAGGTTCCTCCGCTGGCACCAAGCTGCAGCACTAAAATAATGACTGCAATAAATCGTCCCGGATTGCCCATCGTTGTCGCCAAAAATTGAATCATCGCTAGGAAAGCGAGACTCGTAATGATCGTAAACACGTAAAATCTCCACGTGCTCTCTACCTCGAGACCAATTCCCAGAAGCAGAACTGTCGCCACAATCAGCGATTGAATGATTCCAACGAGCATCATGACATTGAATTTGCTAAAGAACCACTCAAAACCGTTTCTAGGACGTCCTGACGCTTCCTTCAGCGGGAAGACCACCGTCAGCATGATGCCGCCGACATACAAGCCCATTGACAGGATATATGGTGTCAGCCCTGTTCCGTAGTTAGGAACGGAATGAATGGCGTCATCATTTGTTTTAACCGGATCGGCAAACATGCCGTATGTTTGATCGTCAGCATCGATATCTCCTGTTTGATCAGCCGCATCCTTCAGCTTACTAGACAGCTGTCCTGTGCCGTCTAATAGCTTCCCTAAACCTGTATCAAGTGATTCAGATCCTTCTGCGAGTTTTGATGATCCGCTTTGGACTTGTTTAGACCCGTCTAACAGTTTCAACAATCCGCCAGATACTTGACTGCTTCCTGTCACCAATTGCTCTGAGCCTGCTTTTGCTTTTGCGAATTGCTTATTATATTCACCGATACCCGCTGTCAGTTTATTTTGGTTTTCTGTCAGCTGCTGTGAACCGTTGTATATCTTCTGGGTTCCTTCAGTTAATCTGTCAATCGCATCTTGAGTCGTTTTTGCGCCGTTATAAAGCTTAGATGTAGCTTCCGGCAATGCTTTTAGCTGTGCCACCTGCGCTTTCACATCTTCCAGAGAGCTTTTAATCGTTGCAATGTCAGGCAGCTGATCAGCAGTAGGAAGCTGGCTTAAAATTTGATCAAAATCAGGCGCATCAACTTGCGGAAGCTGCTTCTCAACAGAGTTGATCAGCTGGCTTTTTTGCTCCGCTGTTAAGAAGTCACTCGAATTGATGAGATTTTTAAATGCCTGATCACGGTTTTTTAAGCTGTTTTCAAAGTCCTTCAGCTGTTTTTGGAAATCTTTCATCGCTGTTTCTGACTTTTCAAGGTTGTTCACAGCTGTTTCAAGCTTCGTTAAATCGACTGCATTTATGAGCTTTTCCGCTTTTGCTGCTTTCTCAGAACCTTCTTGGGCTTTACTGTTGAGCTGATCCAGCCCGTTTGTGAGATTAGGCAAGCCCTGCTGCACTTTTTGAAGTCCGGCAAGAAGTTCATTCAGCTTGCCTGTCAGCTCGCCTGATCCTGCCGCAAGCTTTCCTGAGTTTTCATAAATCGTATTGCTGCTGTCCTGGAATTTTCCGAGCGAGCTGTCAAGTGATTGGATACCGCTTGTCACCTGAGCCGCTCCATCTGCAAGCTGCGCCGTTTTGTCACTGATAGTGGCAGTGCTTTCCTTCAGCTTCTCCAGATTTTCTTTCAGCTGGGCGCTTCCGTTTTTCGCATCCTTTGTGCCGTCATCGATTTTTTTCGCTCCGCTGCTCGCGTCGCTCAAACCTTTGGCGATATCTTTAAAGTTATCAAAAATGACTTTCGTATATTGCTCGGTCACTTCTTTAGAAACAGAGGCTTTTAGTTTATCAATCGCTTTTTCACCGATCGTTGCCCCTACATAGTTCGAACCGGCATTCGTATGGTATTTCAGATCCAGCTTTTTCGGATTTTTGTCCAATACAGTGCTGGCATTCTTAGAAAAATCCTCAGGAATCTCGACAACTAAATAGTATTTTTGATTTAATAAGTCCTTTAACGATTGGTCAAGATCACTGGAAAAATGCCAATCAAAGTTATTATTATCCTTTAATTCTTTGACCAGATCATCACCGATTTGAAGTTTTTCTCCTTCATACGTTGCTCCTTTGTCTTGGTTGACGACAACGACAGGCAGCTGGTCAACTGTGCCGTATGGGTCCCAATAAGCCTTTAAGAACACGCCGCTGTAAATAAGCGGGACAAACAAAATGGCAATGATGGGAATTAATAATTTTTTACTCGTTACGATGTCTTTCCACTGACTTCGTATTGTGTTCATCCTGATGCCTCCATTCTAAAACTGACTCATCATGAAAAATGGTCATTTTCTTGCAAAGAGAAAGGATTATCTAGTTGGCTGACAATCCTTTGACAACATACAACTCAAGCAGTTCCGCAATCGTCTCTTTATCGAGCGGGGGATGCTGTTTTTCCCAATCAAAAATGAGCGCGATATAAAGCTTCAGCATCACAAAAGCTGTCAGCTCAGGATCGCACGGCTTGATTGCACCGTTCTTGATCCCGTCTTCAATCTTGCTTTTTATATAAGACAAGATGCCTCGCTCCATTTTCTGGATCACTTCCTGAACTGCCATTGTACCAATCTCAGCATTTTCTTGGAAAATTTTAATCGTCAGCTGATGTGTTTTCCTGAACTCCAGAATGGCAAACAGCGCCCTGTGCACATTTTCATGGAACGGAAGGTTCGGCTCCATCGCTTCGTCCGCTTTTTGCTTCATTTCCTTCAATAAAGTAGTGAAAATCTCGTCAAACAGCTCTTCTTTGTTTTTGAAAAAAGTATAAATGGTTCCCTTCCCCACGTTCGCAAGCTTTGCCACAAGATCCATTGTCGTCGCTTTATACCCGAACTGGGTGAAAGACTTTGTGGCCGCCTCCAAAATGAGCTTTTTTCGATCTATTGACATTGTATTCACCTCGAAACTGACCGTTTGAACATTTTAGTCATTAAGTACATATGCAAATGTATCATAACCCGCTGATCAATTCAATCATTTTTTTACACAATATTGCCATCGCACAACAAAAAACCTCCGCCAGAGCGGAGGTTTTCAGCTGAATAAATAGGTAAGCGCGTCAGACACGGCAGCTTTTCCTTGATCAATGCAGTCGGGAATTCCGACACCTTCAAAAGAAGCGCCTGTCACATAGACACCCGGATATGCGGAGGCCAGTGCTTCGCGCAGTTCTTTGATGCGCTGCTTATGGCCGACATGGTACTGCGGCATGCTTTCATGCCAGCGGGTGACACATGTCATTTCCGGCTCCCCGTTTATGTTCATGACTTTCTTTAAGTCTTCTAACACGATGTTGATAATGTCGTTATCTGAGAGATCGACAATCGATTCATCTCCGGCTTTTCCGACATATGCCCGAAGCAGCGTTTTGCCTTCAGGCGCTGCGTGCGGCCATTTTTTGTTCGTCCACGTACAGGCTGTGATCGCGAAATCACTGTTTCTTGAGATAACAAAGCCCGTTCCCTCATGCTCCATTTGGACTGCGCCTTCAGGGAAGCCCAAGGCGACATTTGCCACGGATGTGGAGTGCATATTTTTTAAATGAGAAATGACAGGAAGCTCAGAAAGCATTCCTGCAGCCGCTTTATGCGGAGCAGTCACAATCACTGATTCAGCATCAAGTGTGACGCCGTTATCCAGATCAAGCGAGTAGCCAGTGCCGCCGCGGCTGATCTTGGTCACTTTTGTCCCTTTGTATACCTTCGTCAGCTTTA
The DNA here is from genome assembly GCF_042709275.1 of Bacillus sp. LR_5. Taxonomy (NCBI): domain Bacteria; kingdom Bacillati; phylum Bacillota; class Bacilli; order Caryophanales; family Bacillaceae; genus Bacillus; species Bacillus sp. LR_5. Next base: position 8,723 of record NZ_JAVAXX010000094.1, read on the forward strand.
ATTGTTTTTCGATCTCTTCGACAAGGGTCTGCAAACCCGTTGAAAGGGTCTGGAACTGCCCTTGCTTTTTAGCCGTGAGCTGCTGGCCGGAGCCTTGAGGCCTTGTTTTTTTCATGCCGAGAATTAAGCTTCTGTGCTTTTGTTCCGTCTGGTAAAATTGCGGAAAAGTCGACATTAGGCTGAGTTTGTCAATGTCGCCAGCGTAGATGCCTGATAGAAGGGGCTCGATTAAATTCTCAACCACTTCATCTCCGACACGTCTGCGGAAAAATTCTCCCAATGACTGGTCGTCTTTTGACTTGCTTGCAGGCAGGATGAAATCCATAGCAGCCCTTGCCTTCCCAGACAAAGAAAACAGACCGGTTGAAACGAACGGCGCAATTTTAGTCGGTATCCCCATCACGGCGCCCTTCGGCATTGGATGCAGAGTGCGGTTTACAAGCACATAGGATTGTCCTGTCGCATTGTTGACAAGCAAATGCTCAAGGCCTACATCTTTGACAAGCTGCGGAGCGCTTGTCTTCCGTTCCAGAAATGAGTCAGGCCCTCTTTCGATGATATAGCCGTCTTTCTTGACAGTTTGAATTTTCCCGCCGACTCTCGGACTTGCCTCAACAAGCGTCAGCTCAAGGGGCAGATTTTTTTCTATGATTTCTTTTTCCATATAGAAGGCGGCGGCTAAACCGGTAATGCCGCCGCCGATGATGACTACATGTTTTTTGCCGTCACTCATGTTCATCGCCTTCTTTAACGTCCTAATTTTTTTAATACAACTGTTGCTAATGCATCAATAAATTCCGGCTTTGCATTCGGCATTTCCGGGCGGTAGTAGCTTGCATCGATATCGTCTGTAACCACTTTGCATTCATAATCATTATCATAAAGCACTTCTAAATGATCCGCTACAAATCCGACAGGGACATATACGAATGCCTGATAGCCTTTTTGTTCGAATAAATCACGCGTTAAATCCTGCACATCAGGTCCGAGCCAAGGATCAGGCGTGTTCCCTTCGCTTTGCCAGCCGACAGCATATTCGGAAACGCCTGCGCCTTCAGCAATCAATTTCGCCGATTCATGAAGCTGGTCCGGGTACGGGTCTCCAAATTCTTTGATTTTTTCCGGCAGACTGTGTGCAGATACAATGAGCATCGCGTTTTCTCTTTCATCTTCAGGCATTGACGCATATGTTTCCTTCACTCGGTCAACCCAATATTTCACGAATTTCGGTTCATCGTACCAGCTTTCAACAGACGTAATCGTTAAGCCGCCAAGTTTTTCAGCCTCTTCTTTGGCACGTTTGTTGTAGGACTGCACGCTGAACGTGGAGAAATGCGGTGCCAGCACGATGCTGACCGCTTCTGTAATCCCGTCCTTATGCATCTCTGCTACAGCATCTTCAATAAATGGCTCGATATGCTTCAGTCCGATATACGCTTTAAACGTAATCTCGTCCTGAATCTCATTTAAGTGCTGTTCAAGCTTGTGCGCTTGCTCTTCTGTGATTTTGGCAAGCGGTGAAATGCCGCCAATTGCTTCGTATCTGTCTTTCAAATCTTGAAGCATTTCAGGTTCAGGCTTTCTGCCTCTTCTGATATGTGTATAATAACGTTCGATATCTTCTTCTTTATAAGGCGTGCCGTACGCCATAACGAGAAGCCCCATTTTCTTTCTACTCACTGTTTACACCCTCTTTAATGATCTGATACAAACATTTTGACAGGATATCATCCAGATACCAAAAGATATGCTTAGGAATATTGACCCATTTTTTTGTTTTGTGAATATTTATGGACAAATGCTGTCAGTTTTTTCAAAACCTCAGGACTGACGTCAGGAAATACCCCGTGTCCAAGGTTAAAAATGAAGCTGTCCGATTTCATGCCCTGATCAAGTATTTCCGTCGTTTTCTTCTCAATGACTTCCCATGGCGCAAGCAAAATGGACGGGTCCAAGTTGCCCTGCACTGTTTTGGTGATGCCTTTTGATCTGGCTTCATCAATACTGAGTCTCCAATCGAGCCCGACAACATCGAGAGGAAGGTCATGCCAATCACCTGCCAGATGGCTTGCGCCTACACCAAACATGATCAGCGGCACATTCTCCTCCGCAAGCTCTGAAAAGATCCGGTTCATCACGGGTTTGATGTATGTTCTGTAATCTGCTTGATTCAGCGCGCCGACCCACGAATCAAAGATTTGAATCGCTTTTGCGCCTGCCTTAATCTGCGCTTTCACATACACAATGATCATGTCGGCAAGCTTGGACATCAGCAGATTCCATGCATCCGGCATGCTGTACATGAAGGCTTTTGTTTTATTGTAGTTTTTCGACGGTCCGCCTTCGATCATATAGCTGGCCAGCGTAAAAGGCGCACCTGAGAAACCGATGAGCGGGACGTTGAGCTGCTCATTGACAAGCAGTTTAATCGTCTCAAGCACGTACGGCACGTCCTGTTCCGGATCAATCTGACCGAGTTTTTCAATGTCCGCCAGAGACCGGATCGGCTGATCAATCACAGGCCCGATCCCGTTTTTGATTTCAACATCCACACCGATTGACGGCAGCGGAGTCATGATATCTTTATAAAGGATTGCAGCATCGACTCCGTATTGCTCAACCGGCAGTCTTGTGACATACGCACAAAGTTCCGGCTGATGTGTAATGTCAAACAATCCGTACTTTTCCTTCAGCTTACGGTATTCCGGCTGTGATCGCCCTGCTTGTCTCATATACCATACAGGCGTGTGATCCGCTTTTTCTCCCCGTGCCGCTTTTAAAAACGTCTCGTTAAACGTTTCTCGTTTACTCATCTGATTTCCACCTTTCATACTGCAACCATACGTTCGTATTTCTTGACTTATTACACTATACCTTGTTTTAGGCAAATGGTATAGAAGTGAGGCTCAAAGTTCAAAAAATCGCCGAATTCCATTAAGAGGAAAACAATTTAGGCTGAACGTAATTGGTTCCTTCTCCTTCTCTCTTTGTCTGTGTATTATAAGGCACAATTTTATAAGAAGCGCCCGAAAACAAGTTGGCATAAGGGATTTCATAGATTCCCTTTCCTTCAACTGAATCAAGAAGCGTCTCCTTGCCGTCCTTATTTACATAAATTCTGTATACGGCCCGATCATCCTCTTGAGCGTCCCATTTTAATTCAATGGTAAAGAGCCCCGCAGCTTTAAATGTGTAATCTGCTTTCAGTGTTTTGACCGGCTCCAGCTTAATTGGGCTTTCCAGTTCTTTGACGTTTTTAGGCTTCGTAAACACAGAACCGGTTTCTCCAGCCTGTGTCAAAATATCCTTAAACAGTCTCGTCGAATACGCGCTGCCGCCTTTTAAGTAATGGCTTTGATCCGTTTTGTCATAGCCCATCCAGACAGCCCCGGTTATTTTCGGCGTATAGCCTGCAAACCAGGCGTCCTTAGTCGCTCCGGAGACGCCAGTATAAGAAGTAGAACCGGTTTTTCCCGCCAGGTCGCCGTGATAAGTGCCGGACGTTGCCGTTCCGTTTTTGACCACCTGCTGCAGCATTCTCGTCATATTCCAGGACGTTTGCTTGCTGAATACCCGCTTTCCTTCTTCTTTATGATCGGCTATTGTTTCTCCGTCTTCATCCTTTATGCTGGAAATAAAGTACGGTTCAGTATACGTTCCATTCGCGGCAAACGTATGAAATGCGCCGGCAAGCTGGAGCGGCGAAACGCCTTTTTCCAAGCCGCCTAGAGCGAGAGCAAGCCCTTCATCAGGGATATCCATGCCGTTTGCTTTCAAATAAGATTTTCCTGTTTCGACGCCTATTTCATTCAGCGTCCAGACAGCCGGCGCGTTTTTGCTGTACGTAATGGCGTCAGACATGGTCACTTCGCCCTCATACTGGCTGTCATAGTTTTTCGGCGTATAATCTCCGTAGGATTGTAGCTCATCCTTCAATAGAGAGTAGGGCCTAAATTTCTTTTCCTGCATCGCCGGTCCGTATACTGCAAGCGGCTTAAATGTGGAACCCGGCTGGCGGGCAGCTGTGACACGGTTGTACCCTTTAGCTGTGTAATCTCTTCCGCCGATCGCCGCTTCCACACCGCCTGTCTTGTTATTGATAAAGACCGCGCTTCCTTCGGCATTCTGATCTGTTCCGGGATAATAGCTTCCCTGCTTCATCACCTGATAAGCCGTCTTTTGCAGCTTCGAATCGAGAGGCACCTTGATCGTATATCCGCCTTGAAGGAGCTGCTCTCCGGAAATCGAGTACTTGTCCTCCGCCTCTTCAATCACAAGATCAATATAGCTGTCAAACCATGGTGTTTCCGACTGCTTCTTCACGTTCAGCCCAAGCGTCCTCCCCTGCGCGCTGACAGCCTCTTTCGCACTGATGTAGCCTTGGTCATTCATCATGCCAAGAATCGTATCACGCCGCTCCTTACTTTTATCTGGATGCAAAACCGGAGAATACGTAGAAGGCGCCTTCGGAATAGCGGCCAAAACCGCACCTTCGGATACAGTTAAATCTTTTACTTCTTTATTAAAATAATAGTGGGACGCCGCTTGTATGCCGTAGACTCCATGTCCGAAGTAAAGCTGGTTCAAATACATTTCCAGCAGCTTGTCCTTGCTGTAATCCCGTTCAAGATTGATCGCAATGATCACTTCTTTTGTTTTTCTTAAAAACGTTTTATCATGTGTCAGAAAAATATTTTTGGCAAGCTGCTGGGTGATCGTGCTTCCGCCTTCCACCTTTCCGCCTGCTAATATATCGCGATATACTGCCCTTCCGACAGATTTTGCATCAATACCGTGATGCTCATAGAACCTTTTATCCTCAACAGCGATAAACGCTTCTCTGACCTGCTCCGGTATCTCATTGATCGAGACAGGCTCACGATTTTCTGTATACAGGCTTGCAACCTCATCTCCGTTTTGATCCACAATTTTTGAAGATGCATGAAGAATGAGCTTCTTTTCATCAATGACATAATGTCCGAGAAAAATAATTGAAATATATCCTATTAAAGCGAGAAAAGCAGTTAACACTAAAATAATGATGGGTATAAATAGTTTCTTTTTCTTTATCTTAAACATGAACTCACCTCGCCTTTCTAAAGGTAGTATGGGAAAAATTGTTTGGAATTATGTTCGAAGCACTCGCCAATAGAAACTTATACCATTGTTTTGATATACTAGCAAGCAGGAGGTGGCTGATATGAAGGTTTATATTACATATGGGACAGCCGATTTTTTAAAAACGATCGTAAAGAAGCATCCCTCGGAAAATATCCTTTTGATGCAGGGGCAGGAAAACGCGATTTTGATCCACGAAACAAGCGGAGATACGGTTTTCCAGGCACCCCACGCTTATGAAGTGATTGACCAAGCCGGAGAGATGAAGCATCCCGGTTTTGCAGTATTGAACAATATTGCCGTCACTCAGGAAGGACGTCCGCTGTTTGAAAACAAATTTAAAAACAGAGCGGGAAAAGTCGAAAGCGAGCCCGGTTTTGAAGCTATTCGTGTGCTCCGTCCGCTTGACAGTGACACCTATGTCATTCTCACCTTGTGGGAAACGGAAAGAGCCTTTCAAGATTGGCAGCAGTCCGATTCATACAAAGAAGCCCACAAAAAACGCGGCACGTCTGCCGGAATTGATACAACGTCAATCTTCTCCCGGCCTTCGTATATCACCACATATTCCGCTGTCGAATAGCTGCCGGCGTGTCCGGCAGCTTATTTATTGGACGGAAAGCAAAGTGAAAAATTGTGCCCGTGCTACAGTTTCCAGTTCGGATATGATGATTATGAGATGCAGCGCGCGGATAGTTCATTTTTAAAGCCCTCGGAAAGTATCATCGCTTACAGAAAAAACTGACTTGCCGATGGAAGCGTCATTTTTTCACCTGAATGCTTCCCGGAACATCAGCAAAAAGCGAATAGAGTCTTATAGCATCATTTGATCGAGCAGCTAAAACAGATCAATGTCTTTCCATCATAACCCAGCCTTCCGTCCCGGCACCTTCCGCCCGCCTATGAATAATCTGTAGGAAGCGGAAGGAGTGATCAATGATGGAAGTCGGGATTTTGTCTGTCCATGTTCTGTATGTATTTTTTATTGGGGCAATTATCCTATTTATGCTGCTGCGGAAAGATACGACCTTTATTTCGTTATTCGGCATTTTTATCATATCGCTATGGGCCAGCCATTCACTTTCAGCCTCTGTCAGCAGTTTATTCCACAGCTTTATCTACGCGGCCGGCGAACTGCTGCCCACGATTTTCATCATTTGTTTTATCGTTTCGATGAGTGATTTGTTAACAAAAACAGGGATAAATGAAGCGATGATTTCTCCCTTTGCAAGACTTGTGAAAGGTCCTGTGACTGCCTACTGGCTGATTGGCGGCCTAATGTTCGCCATTTCTCTCTTCTTCTGGCCTTCTCCAGGTGTCGCTTTGATCGGCGCCATCCTGCTCCCAGCAGCCGCCCGCGCCGGTTTGCCGCCTATTGCCGCAGCCATGGCCATGAACTTATTCGGACACGGTTTTGCTTTGTCAGGAGACTTTGTCATTCAGGCGGCACCAAAGCTGACAGCGGATGCAGCAGGCATTCCAGTCGGTGATGTCATCTCAGCGAGTATTCCCCTTGTGCTGATTATGGGCGTGACCACAACAACCGCTGCATTTATCATGATTCAGCGCGAACGCAAAAAACAGCTGGGTCCAGCTTCTTTTTCCCCTGTACGTTCTGGCGAACAAGACACCTCGCTGTACTTGTCAAAACGCCTGCGGTCCATACTGGCTTTTATAATTCCGCTTGTCTTTCTTGCGGATATTGCCTGCATGCTCTTGTTTAACCTACAGGGAAATGATGCGACCGCCTTAATTGGCGGGTCTGCCATCTGCATCCTTCTGATCGTTCATTTTCTCGTGTATAAGCAAAAAGGGCTTGAAAAAATCACTGGTTATTTTATTGATGGATTCCAGTTCGGCTTTAAGGTTTTCGGCCCCGTCATCCCGATTGCCGCTTTCTTTTATCTTGGTGACTCAGGCTATAAAAACATACTAGGCACTTCACTCCCTAAAGGCTCCCACGGAATTGTCAATGATCTCGGCATTGCTTTATCCCACATGATGCCCATGTCAAAGGAGCTTGCCGCTGCTGCTTTAACTGCCGCCGGAGCCATAACCGGCCTCGACGGATCAGGGTTTTCAGGCATTTCTCTCGCAGGCTCTATCGCCAAGCTCTTTTCGTCCGCTCTTCATACTGATCCCGCCGTTCTGACCGCGCTCGGCCAAATATCTGCCATCTGGGTGGGCGGCGGAACACTGGTCCCATGGGCGCTGATTCCCGCGGCGGCCATTTGCAAAGTTGATCCTTTTGAGCTTGCCAGAAAAAACTTCATTCCCGTTGCAATTGGCCTTTCAGTGACAACCATCGCAGCCATGATGTTGCTTTCGACGAGTTGAAATATTCAGACTTTTTCTATACAATCATGGAAAAGCATAGAAAAAGGGGGAAGCGGCTTTGTCCATATCCATACTGCAGAAAGAGATAAACAAACAGCTCGACAGCTGTTTTGAAGAAATGGTCGAGATCAGGCGCCATTTTCATATGTATCCTGAGCTCTCGTTTCAAGAAGAAAAAACCGCTGCATTTATTGCTTCCTATTATGAATCGTTAGGAGTCCCGATCCGCACGAATGTCGGCGGCAGAGGGGTTTTAGCATATATAGAAGGAAGCGAACCAGGCCCCACCGTCGCTTTGCGGGCCGACTTTGACGCCCTTCCCATTCAAGATGAAAAAGATGTTCCTTACGCCTCCAAAGTGCCAGGTGTCATGCACGCATGCGGCCATGACGGCCATACGGCAGCTCTTCTCGCAGTGGCGAAGGTCCTTCACCAAAACAGACATGAGCTGAAGGGAACATTTGTGATGATCCACCAGCATGCGGAAGAATATTATCCGGGAGGCGCAAAGCCAATGATCGATGACGGCTGTCTCGAAAACGCGGATGTGATATTCGGCACGCATCTTTGGGCGACTGAGCCGCTCGGAACCATTCTCTGCCGCCCCGGCGCCGTGATGGCGGCGGCGGACCGATTCACGATAAAAATCCTCGGGAAGGGCGGCCACGGCGCTCACCCGCATGATACAAAAGACGCCGTCCTGATCGGCTCGCAAATCGTTTCCTCCTTGCAGCACATTGTCAGCCGCAAAGTCAACCCGATTCAATCCGCCGTCATTTCGACCGGCTCGTTCATCGCCGACAACCCGTTTAATGTCATCGCAGACCAAGCGACACTCATCGGTACAGCGCGTTCTTTTGACGAAAATGTCCGTACTATTCTGGAGAAAGAAATTGAAGCGGTTGTAAAAGGAGTGTGCAGCATGCACGGTGCATCCTATGAGTACAACTATGAACGGGGCTATCCGGCGGTTGTAAACCATCCTGCAGAAACGATTCACTTGGTCAGCATCGCAAAGAACACAGAGGGCGTTCAGCAGGTCATTGACGGTGAACCGCAAATGGGCGGCGAGGATTTTGCTTATTACTTACAAAACGTCAAAGGCACCTTTTTCTTTACAGGGGCCGCTCCTGAACAGTCAGAGCGCGTCTATTCCCACCACCATCCGAAATTTGATATTAATGAAAAAGCGATGCTGACTGCGGCCAAGGTCCTTGCGGGCGCTGCGATTACCTATCATAATCTATAAAAAAACAGCCGGAGTGTTTATTCTCCGGCTGTTTCCTTTGATATTCTCAGGTGAAAAACGTGTCTTGCCGTCTCTCCAAGCTGAGCAAGCAGCTTATAATTGGCAATTCCGCCGACAGCTGCTCCTACTCCGGGTAAAAGCTGCAAAAGCTTCACGACGTCGATATAATCGCGATATTCCTGCTGGAACACTCTCCAATCGATGCTCTTTTTCTCCGTCTCCCAATTGTCGATGACAGAAAAAAGCGCTTTCCGGCAGTCATCACTCGAAAACGCAAGCTGAAACACTAGCAGCAAGAACATTCTTTCTTGTGCATCCTTCACATCAAAGCCATAAATGGAGGATAAGGTAAATAAACACTTCATTTTAATCGAAAGAAGCAGCGGGAAATCGGCAATACCTAAAAAAATGCCGCCCGCTCCGGTGCCGACTCCCTCAGCAGCCGCCACCTTCTGATAAGAAGCAACCGTTTTTTTCGCCAGCTCGTTTTTTTCACTGAGCGAAAGTTCGCTTGTATCCTTCTTATAGGTGATGATATTGGAGCCGGCCATCGTCGCTTCCACCATTTTTTTCACGCTCTCAGTGACGACCGAATGGATTTTTTCAGGAATCCGCTCATTCACCTTCGTTTGCACACGCTTCGAAAAGCGTTCAAACATGGAATCCTTCCGCAAAAAATGCATTTTCCATTGAAGGGCTTCCTGCATCAGCAGCTGATTGTCTGTCATTTGACCTACCCCTTTTTTAGCTCACAGCTTTCCATGTTTTTTCAGTCTTGTTGTCATATAAGACGGCAGAACAACAAAAATCAGAACAGCAGAACCGATCAGCGCATAAAGAAAACCTGTCAAGCCGGCAGCATAGGCAGATGCTGCAGATATCAGCAGCGCTTGAACGGTAAGTGCAGTTTTTAATAGAGAGAAATAGCTTTTCCGCTTCGTTTCTTTTTTCACAGGATAAAGCTCTTGAAGCGCCAGATGGTCAAAGTGGCCGAACAGCGGCAAAAGCTGAATGCCCGTAATGAAAATGGTAAACACAGTCAAAACCCCTGCAATGAGCGGGCTTGCCGACACATACATAATAATCAGCGCGAAAATGGCCGTTAATCTGACGAGAATCCCCAAATAATCACTTGAACGCAAAAAGGCGCGGGTGAACATGTAGGCAAACGTTTTGCGCTGTTCAAACGGCACGAGCCGCAGCAAAAAGTCAAGATACGCTCTGCGTTTCGCTTGCTTCCGTAAATGCGGCACATCAGTGAACAGGTTGGCAATCCGATAGAAACGCTGCTTGCGTCTCAATTCGGACTCAATATGGCTCTCCCATTTAAACGTTTTCCGTTTTGCTGCCGAAGACATATACAGATAAAGAGCAGCCATAATGACATAGACCACAAGAGCATACATATAAACAGACTGGAAAACAAAATAAAGAACGAGCGTATTCGCCGCAAAGCGGATGATCACATCCATCCGTATCATGCTTCGGTCATTCTGGAAGGTCGTACGCCATTCCATCACCTGATTCCACGCTTTCAGCAGCAAAAGCTGAACGAAGACTGCCGCATACGATACAAGCGAAGCCCCTGGTGCAACAGCGAAATATAGCGGCATTGCAACAATGCTCAATGCAATCAGCGGAAACAGCTGAGACACATAGCTGTAGACAAACGCCTGCTTCAAGTAAGGCTCCATTTTTGCTTCAAGCGGCAATAAGAAGACAAGGTCAGCCTCCTTCAAAAGCGTCCGCACATAAGAGCTTGTCAACACGATCGAAAACAGCACGGCCATCACCCAGAAGGACGGAAAGTGAGCAGGAATGTCCCGTATCCATTTGCTGTACCAGCTTGCAGCGCCCGCGAGAAAAAAGATCAAAACAATGACGAGGTGATCGTTGAGCATATATTTCATGTACGTTCTTGTTTCTTTGATATGCTCCTGCAGCCGCGACTGCCAAATATCAAGCATATTATTCATGGCCAGCGTCTTCCTTTGTGAGCTCAAGATACAAATCGTCCAGCGCCGCGTCCTTCATTCCAAACTGCTCTCTGAGCTCAGACAGCGTGCCGCGCGCCCGCACCTCGCCATTATGTAAAATAATAAACGAATCACAATAGCGTTCTGCCGTTGCCAAAATGTGCGTTGACATCAGCACGCTCGCCCCGCCTTTTTTCGCTTCATTCATCCGTTCAAGCAGCGCGTTAATCGCAAGCGGATCAAGCCCTAGAAAAGGCTCATCAATAATGTAGAGTGCCGGCTCTGCCAAAAATGCGCACATGATCATAACCTTCTGCTTCATCCCTTTAGAAAAATGAGCCGGGAACCACTTCAGCCTCTTTTCCATTCGGAATTCCTTTAAAAGCGGCGGCAGCCTTTTCTCCATCGTTTCTTTTGACAGGCCGTATGCCATGGCTGTTAATTCAAGATGCTCCATCAGCGTCAGCTCTTCATATAAAACAGGTGTTTCAGGTATATAGGTGAATTGTGAACGGTAGCCTTCCGGATCCTCAGCAAAGGTTTTTCCGTTTAATTCGATTGAACCTTTATGCGGGTCCATCAGCCCGATGATATGTCTGATTGTTGTACTTTTACCAGCACCGTTCAGCCCGATTAAGCCGACAATTTGATTCGGTTCAAGGGTGAATGATACGTTTTTTAAAACCGGATTCCTTGTATATCCGCCGGTTAAGTCTTTTACCGATAGCAGAGACATAGTTTCTCCCCTTATATTGTTTTTCTTCATAGTACCAAAAACAAGGCCTGATTTGAAACAATTCCCTTTTAACAAATGATGAATTTGCTGTCATAAAGAGACAGGTTTCTGGACATCATAATGGTCGTAGAGGAAAAGCATATCAACTGAAAAATGAGGTGTTTGTCAAAGACGTCTTAGATACAGTTGGATAGAAAATAAACATGTCCAATGCTGAAACCATTTCTCTTCACTGAATTGATGAATTCTTCATTATGAAGCAAATTGTCAAATGAGGTGTTTATCGCAGGAATCGTTAGGCATTAAACAAGTCTTCATTTTATTGACAAATGAGGTGCTTACCAAAGGCATAT
>NZ_JAVAXX010000095.1:0-20213 GCF_042709275.1 Bacillus sp. LR_5
ATTTATACAATCGGACCAATCGAAATTCTATCTAACAGCCCGTTAAACAAAGAAACCAGGTGACAAATATGAAAAAACTAAAAGTTATGACCGTTTTCGGGACCAGGCCTGAAGCGATCAAGATGGCACCGCTTGTGCTTGAATTGAAAAAATATCCTGAAATAGATTCCTATGTAACGGTAACTGCACAGCACAGACAGATGCTCGATCAGGTGTTAGATGCGTTTCATATCAAGCCTGACTTCGATTTGAACATTATGAAGGAGCGGCAGACACTGGCAGAGATTACGTCTAACGCACTTGTAAAATTGGATGAGTTGTTTAAAGATATCAAACCCGATATTGTGCTTGTCCATGGTGATACAACGACGACGTTTGCCGGAAGCCTAGCCGCTTTTTACCATCAAATTGCTGTCGGTCATGTGGAGGCGGGGCTCCGTACAGGGAATAAGTATTCCCCGTTTCCGGAAGAGCTCAATCGACAGATGACAGGGGCGATTGCTGATTTGCATTTTGCTCCGACAGGCCAGGCGAAAGACAATTTATTAAAAGAAAACAAAAAGGCCGACTCTATTTTTGTAACGGGCAATACAGCGATTGACGCACTCAACACAACGGTTAGGGATGCTTACTCACATCCTGTTCTCGATCAGGTGGGTGAGGATAAAATGATTCTCTTGACCGCTCACCGCCGGGAAAATTTGGGTGAGCCAATGGAAAATATGTTCAAGGCTATCCGCAGAATTGTAGGGGAATTTGAAGATGTACAAGTCGTTTACCCTGTGCACCTGAATCCTGTTGTCCGGGAAGTGGCTCATAAGCATTTTGGTGATTCTGACAGAGTGCATCTGATTGAACCTTTAGAGGTGATCGATTTCCATAACTTTGCAGCGAAATCGCATTTTATATTGACAGATTCGGGCGGCGTGCAGGAGGAAGCCCCATCTCTCGGGAAACCGGTGCTTGTTCTGCGTGATACGACGGAACGGCCTGAAGGAGTGGAAGCGGGAACGCTGAAACTTGCAGGGACGGATGAGGAAAACATTTATCAGCTGGCAAAACAGCTGTTAACTGATCATGATGAGTACGAAAAAATGTCCCAGGCTTCTAATCCGTATGGAGATGGAGAGGCTTCCCGCCGGATTGTGGAAGAATTGCTGTTTCATTACGGGTACCGGAAAGAACAACCGGATTCATTTACAGGCAAATAAAAAAGAAGCTTTGCACATTGTGCGAAGCTTCTTTTTGTTTTACTTTTCGAGGCTTTCCTTCAGCTCTTTTGTAATATCGGAAAGGGCGCTTTCATCAGCTTGGTAGTAGTAAATTCCATTGATTTTCGTGCCTGTACCTTTTAGTTCGTGCTGTTTAATATGTTTCCGTGCACCTTTGTAATCGGACTGGATATCCCACATGTTATCGAAGGTCAAGTTCGTTTTCACATTATCTTCAACAACTTTAAACATATCTCCGAATTTCGTGATGGAAGAAATATTAGCGCCTTTATTAATAATACCTTGGATGACTTGGCGCTGGCGGTCCTGGCGTCCGAAGTCGCCTCTCGGATCTTCTTTTCTCATCCGGGTATAAGCGAGCGCTTCTTTTCCGTTCAGCGTGATTTCTCCTTTGCCGAACGAATAACCGTCATAACTGAACGCGAATGTGCTGTTAACTGTAATGCCGCCAAGTGTATCAACAACGTCTCTAAAGCTTTCCATGTTCACTTTCACAAAATAATCAACCGGAACATCGAGGAAGTTCTCAACAGTGTCTACCGTCATCTGCGTGCCGCCGAAAGCGTATGAATGGTTGATTTTATCCATTGTGCCTTTTCCGATAATTTTTGTATACGTGTCACGCGGAATGCTGACCATGTCGGTTGTATTCGTTTTTGGGTTAACGGTCATATAAATGAGCGTATCGGCACGGCCCTTATCGCCGTCGCGTTCATCCACACCCATGATTAAGACGGAAAAAGGATCTTTTTTATTGATACTGACCTCTTTATCCCTCTTTTTCGATTTATCAATGCTTTCATGAATACTTGCCACGGTTGATGCTGCTTTATGCCATAAGTAGTATGCATAGCCGCCAGTTCCGAGTACAAATACGGCCACAATGGCTAAAATGACAAGTAATGCCTTTCTTTTTTTCTTTCTTTTTTCAGCTCTCATAATAAAGTCCTCGCTTTTTTGTAATCTAGTACGATTATAAGTTTCTTAATATTTGAAAACAACTAAAATTTGTCTGATTCTTTACAATAGACGGCTCCTTGTAACAAATGTTTCGGTATTTTAAGAAAATCCGCAAAAATTTTTCGTTGTTTTGAAAGAAATCTTAAAATAAGCTTAAAATTGTCGATAAAAAGTGGAGAGGTGATATAGGAATGAAAAAAATTGCTATTTTAATGTTCTCAATGCTGCTTCTTTTGTCTGCGTGCGGCACAGCTCAGAACTCATCAGGAGCAGAAACAAATTCAGACAGCCAGGATGCGGCTGCAGAAGAGACAGTAACGAAGGAAGGCACTTTTGCCGGTTTGGCGGACAGCCATACAATTGCAGTCACTATTGATGATAAAGAGACGTCGATTCAGGTTGGTTCAGACCTTCAGGACAAAATGAACAGCATTTCAGAAGGGCAAAAAGTTGTTGTCAAATATACAAAAGATTCAAATGGCGCTTTAATGCTTAAGGATCTTGAGACAAAGTAATAAAAAACTCTTAGGGGGTTCCATGTTTTGAAAAAAATGAAGCTCTTGCTTCTATCGTCAGTCACTGCGGCGGCTGTAGCATGTCCGGCGTTTATGCAGACTGCGAAAGCCGCTGATAAAACCATTTCGGTTAAGCTGAGTAATTATGTAGGCAGCAAATCAAGTTTGGATGTCGATATCACAGGCGGATATGAAATTCCCGGCTCAAGAATTGCGGATACGGAGCGATATGGAGGAGCAACCCGTTTTGATGTTGCCAATAATGTCGCCTCTGCCGGATGGACAAATCCAACGACTGTGGTCATTGTGAATCGGGACGCTTTTGCCGATGCGCTCTCAGCAACCCCGCTTGCCAAAAAGTACGATGCACCGATTTTATTAACAGACGCAGATTCGCTAACACCAAAAACAGAAAGCGAAATTGCAAAATTAAATCCTGACAATATTCTCATCATTGGCGGGACAATCAGTGTTTCTAAAAATGTAGAAAATACATTAAAAAAATATGGTTCTATCGATCGGATTGGCGGAGCAACACGTTACGAGGTTTCCAAAAACATAGCCGATCGGATGGGGAATTACAGCCAGGCAGTAGTGGCCACAGGCATGGTCTTTACGGATGCCCTGTCAATCGCGCCATATGCTGCAATGAACGGTTATCCGATTTTACTTGCGGGAGACAATAACATCCGCAGTGATTACAAAATTCCAAGCAAGGTTACAATTGTCGGCGGTCCGTTGAGTGTCAGCACTGGTGTGGAAGCTGCATTAAAAAAGAAGGCAACTGTGAAACGGATTGGCGGCGTTTCCCGATATGAGGTATCTGCCAATATCGTTAAAGAATTAAATATGAAAGCAACAAAGGTATTTATGTCAAACGGCCAAACATTCGCGGATGCATTAACGGGATCTGTGCTTGCAGCAAAGCAGGGAAGCCCTTTACTGCTGGTTGAATCAGGCAGCCTGCCGTCACCAGTCGCTGATGTGGTAGCGTCAAAAGGAACTCAGTCATTTGCGCTGCTTGGAGGAAGCATTTCCATCAGTGATACGTTAAAGAACAAACTGGCAGATACTTTTGCAGGAACTGGATATACAGTCAAGTTAACCGGCGGAAACCTAGTGCTTTATAAAAACAGTACTGCAATCAAGACGCTTGGAACGTCTTTTGCAGCACAGCCTAAAAAATATGCAACTACAAATTCTATCAGTTTGAACGGAACGCCATATCTCGGAAACATGAAATTTACAATAGAGTCAGGCAAATATGTTCGGCCAATCAATGTGAATATCCCCTTTGAAGATTATTTAAAGGGTGTTGTGCCTCATGAAATGCCGGCCAGCTGGCAGAAAGAAGCGCTTAAAGCCCAAGCTGTCGCAGCGAGAACTTATTCCATTAATTCGGCCGGAAAAGAAGTACAAGACACCACCGCTTTTCAGGTATATGGCGGATATGACTGGAATTCAAAAACTTCAGAAGTGGTCGAAGCTACAAAAGGAAAAGTTTTGAAATACAATGGGAATTTGATTTCAGCTACGTATTCCTCAAGCAACGGCGGCTACACAGAAGCGAGCGGTGAGGTGTGGAGCAGCCAGCTTCCTTATTTAATCGCCAAAAAAGATACGTACGACCCGCAAATCAGCTGGTCTCTGTCTTTAAATAAAACCCAGCTTGATAAGAGCAGTCTGAATCTGAAAAGCCCGGGTTCATGGTGGAGCTCTAAAAATGAAACAAACTTATCATATTTGAGCGGTTTGAAAAGCTGGTTTATTAAAAATAAATACAGCAATGCCGAGTCTATCAAAATCACGAAAATATCCAGTGTGAAATTCAGCACGGAGAAAACTGCCGGTCAGCGGCCGAAAACAGCAAGCGTCACATTCTCATATTTCGTGAAAGAAAAATCAAATGGCTATATCCTGTCAAATGGAAGCCTCAGTGAAAAAACAGCAACAATTACTGTACCTGCAACAGAGCTGAGAACGATGCTTGGCGCTTCCAATATGAAGAGTACATATGCTTCTGTCTCAAGCAATACAAACGCCTTTCTCATTAGCGGTAAAGGATACGGACACGGCATAGGCATGAGTCAGTACGGAGCCAATGCCAGAGCAGCTGCCGGACAATCTTATACAAAAATTTTAAGTTTTTACTATCCGGGAACAACTCTATCAAGCTATTAAAAGATTGTTAGAGTCAAAGGAGGCGAGATGCCTCCTTTGTTCGTTATTTGATTTATGAATCATTATGAATCTTTGGAGGGACTATCTTTGCGGATCTTTCTTAAAAGCATACCTATACTGATACTAGGAGTCGTGTTATTTGTACCAAATGCGTTTGCGGCAAACTCTGTTACAAGGCTGGATGGAGCAAGCAGATATGAGGTTGCTGTGAATGTTTCAAAACAAGGCTGGAGCAGTGCGAGCACGGTTGTTGTGGCAAACGGAACAGCGTATGCAGATGTATTAACTGCTGCTCCTCTAGCTTATAAATACAATGCCCCGATTTTATTGACGGAATCATCTAAACTGACTGCGCCGACGAAAGACAGAATCAGCCAGCTTAAACCGAGCAAGGTTATCGTCATTGGCGGAACAATAAGTGTTTCTAACAACGTTGTAAGTGACATTAAAAAATTGGGTATTTCCAATGTGGAACGGATCGGCGGAAGAAGCCGCTATGAAGTTGCTCAAAATATTTCTAAAAAATTGTCTTCAAATTCAAAAGCAGTAATCGCAAATGGAACGGCATATGCTGACAGTCTGGCAATCGGTTCTTATGCTGCCCGTAACGGTATTCCAATTCTACTGACGACTGCAAGCTCTATTCCCGAACCAACGAAAAATGCGATGAACAGCAAAGGAACAACATCGACTATTGTGGTCGGGGGAGAAATCAGTGTCTCAAAAAGCGTTTACAGCCAGTTGCCATCACCAACAAGAATCGGCGGGAACAGCCGTTTTGAAGTGGCTGCCAACATAGCGAAAAAGTATTATTCTTCATCAAAAGCTGCATTTGTCAGCAATGGCTATCAATATGCAGATGCTTTAGCGGGTTCTGTGCTGGCGGCGAAGCAAAATCGCCCAATGCTATTTACTGACGCCGGTTCATTGCCGACTGCGACAAGAACAGTCATCGGATCAAATAGCAAGAATACCTTCACAGTTCTTGGGGGAACTATTTCAGTGAAAACAAATGTCGTGAACCAGCTTAAAAATGTAATTGTAGGCAAAAAGGTATTTGTGGATGCAGGACACGGTGGTTATGACAGCGGCGCGGTCGGTAATGGTTTAAAAGAGAAAGATGTTAACCTTGCTGTTGCTAAGCTTGTAAACAGCAAACTTTCCAATGGTGGAGCCATTCCGATTATGGCCAGATCTACAGATGTTTTCTTAGAGCTTTCAGAGCGGGTTGCAAAAGCAAAAAGCAATAATGCAAACCTGTTTGTGAGTATTCACGCCAATTCAGCGAGCCCAGCAGCAACCGGTACTGAAACCTACTATTATACAAAATATGAGTCAGAAAACAGCAAACGGCTTGCGACAGAAATACAAAACAGACTCTATAAAGCACTCAATACTCAAAACCGCGGCGTGAAAATCGGGAATTTCCATGTCATCAGAGAATCAACGATGCCGAGCAGTTTAGCGGAGCTGGCGTTCATTTCAAATGCGAACGACGCAAGTAAGTTAAAGAGTGCTTTGTATCAAGAAAAAGCAGCTCAAGCAATATATGAAGGAATCATTGGATATTATTAGGGGATTAAATTAGTAGACATCAATAGCGGCTTGCCGGCAGAACCCATCAGGAATTGCCGGCAAGCTTTTTTATACGATAAAATGAGAAAAATTTTAAACCACATATGCTATGTAAAAGTTTAACAAAATTTAAGGTTAGGCCTATTCTTATTGACAGATGTTTTTGATATAATTATCAGGCAAAAATATAACCGATCCATTAGGGTAGTGAGGTAATCGATGAAAATAAGCATTGTTATCCCTGTATATAATTCAGAAGATCTTATTTCCGAATGTCTTGATAGCTTAGTTAACCAAACGATGCCAAAAGAGGATTATGAGATTATACGTGTCGATGATAAATCTACGGATTCATCTTTAGACATTTTGAATCGATATAAAAAGAAATATGACAATATTGTTGTTGTTGAAAGAACCGTAAATTCAGGCGGTCCAGGTGCACCGCGGAATGATGCAATAAAAATTGCCAAAGGTGAATACATCCTGTTTGTTGACTCCGATGACTATCTAGGCAATGAAGCATTGTTAAGATGGTACAATTTCTCAAAAGAGAATGATTCAGATATTACTTTAGGTAAGTTAAAAGGGATAAACGGCCGAGGTGTTCCCAAATCAATGTTTAAGGAAACAAACCCAGATGTTGATTTGGTTGATTCCAAAATTGTTTTCACATTGGGACCCCAAAAACTGTTTAAAGCCTCACTTTTAAAAGAAAATCAAATCATCTTCCCTACTCACATAAAAGCAGCGGAAGATCAAGTCTTCACAATGAACGCTTATTTAAAAGCAAAGAAGATTTCTGTTTCAGCTGACTATGATTATTACTATCTGGTCAAAAGAGACGGTGAACATATGAGTGTTGCTTATGTTCCCCCAGAGAACTTTTATGGAGCAATGGAAGATATTATCTCTGCTATCAAGGCTAGTGATCTGGAAGAAGCAAGAAAAACGAAACTGATGGCAGTATTTTTAAACAGGCATTTCGATTTTTCGCGGACAAAAAATGTCACAATAAAAATGAAGACAGATGAAGAAAGAGCTGAATGGTTTAAATATTTGTCCTCATTTATTCATGCAGTACCTGAAGAGGCTGACCAATTTGTCCTTCCGCATATCAAATTGCGGCTGCTGTTTATTCGGAATAATGATTTGCAGGGGTTAACCCAGTATGAGCGTGAAGAACAAGACATTAAAAAGTTCTGTGTTGTAAATAACGGGGATTTAATTGCACGTTATCCGAGCTTAGAACGCTATCCAATTTCTGAAGAGTTATTAAAAGTAAATTATAAAAATAAGCTTGAACATTATCTGCAGAATATTGAATTTAGCGATCACAGCCTCAGCATTCAAGGAACCATTAAACACAAATTGTTGGATGATGAAACGAATCAAAATCAATCTCTGACAGGAGTATTTGTTCATCGCGATACAAAGGCGGAAAAATATATTGCGCCGGCTAAGTATGAAAATTCAACATTTACATTTGAGTGCAAGTTTGATGAACTGGCATCTGCAGAAGAAGATTTAGGCGTTTGGGATTTCTTTATTGAATCGTCAATAGATGGCTATAAATTAAGGGCGAGAATCGGAAACAAGCGTGCTGCGTATAAGTATTCAACAAACACGATGTATTTAGGGCATAATGCGTTGTTTGTCTTCAGTGCAAGACCATATTTCACAATGAACTACGATAATCTTTCGATTGATATAAAGAAACATGCCTATACAGAAGCAGAACTTTCATATGAAACTGAATCAAAAGATTTATCATTTATTTTTAAAGATAAGCAAATCTGTTTGCCAAATCATTCAAAAATGATTGTGAATACCGGACAGTCTGAAATCTCATTACCGGTAAAACGTATAGAGTTAGAGCCTAATTGTACAAAATTGACGGTAAACGTGCAGAGTTTGCTTGAACAGCTTGCTCATGTAAAGAAAGAGCGATTAATTGAATTTGCGATAAACACTTCCCAAAATAAAATCAGTGCAAAAGTGGATAACCAAGCAATTGTCCTGGACACAAGGAATGTGGAACGAAAATCCATGTTATTCTTTAGTAAAATGGTTGAGGTTCAATACAAGCTGTTAACCTCTAAATCAAAGTTTTATTTTCAATATTAAATGCTTCACAACGAAAAGAGACAAATCAGTAAAATGATTTGTCTCTTTTTTTAAACAATATGCTTAATTTTTAAAAAAAGTGTCTAAAACAATAAAAAGTTTACGGATAAATGTCAGAAAAAATAACAAATTCACACTTCTTAACATACCATTTACATCCAATTAACATCCGTCTGCTAAACTGACTGGCATAGGTCATCATAACATCCCAAACAAATCGTGAGGTGTGTGTCAGTGAGTGCAGAGAAAAGCATGAATGTGAGTCGTGAATTCTCAGTCCAGCAAATACATTCATTTACATTATCTGAAAAGACGGCTCGTTATTTGGCAGTAAAACGCGTAATGGATATTTGGTTTGCGCTCATTGGATTGGCGATTGCGCTGCCAATGATTGCGGTATTTTCAATATTGATTTGTTTGGAGACGCCGGGACCTGCCATATATACGCAGGAACGCGTAGGGAAAGGCGGGAAACCATTTAAGCTTTATAAGCTTCGTTCCATGAAAATAGATGCCGAGAAGTCCGGTGCTGTTTGGGCGCAGAAGCAAGATCCGCGGGTGACGAGGATCGGAGCTTTTATCAGAAGAACGAGAATTGACGAGCTTCCTCAGCTATTTAATGTGCTGAAAGGCGACATGAGTATGATTGGCCCTCGTCCGGAACGTCCTGTGTTTACGGAAAAATTCCAGAATGAGATTCCAGGCTTTACACAGCGTCTGGCTGTTAAACCGGGATTGAGCGGCTGGGCTCAGGTGAACGGCGGTTACGATATGACGCCGAAGGAAAAGCTGATATTTGATTTATATTACATTCGCAATCTGACTTTCACTTTGGAATTAAAAATTATGTTAAAAACTTGTAAAGTAGTCTGGACAGGTGATGGTGCAAGATAAAACTGAATGCCTGCATTCACCATCAATCTGAGCTTAAAAAGAAGTAGGGAATATGATGCCAAGTATTACTAAACAAATCTTGAGCGGTGCAAAGTGGACAAGTATTTCAACCATGTGTATTACAATCATACAAATCGTTCAGTTTGCCCTGCTAGGAAATATGATGACCTTAACGGAATTTGGACTCGTCGGCATGATCACAACGGTTACAGTTTTCGCCCAGATTGTGCTTGATATGGGTTTTGGCGCAGCGTTAATTCAGAGAGATGATGCGACGGAGCGCCAGATGTCAACATTATATTGGCTTAACATTATGACCGGCGTTTTGCTGTTTGTTCTTTTATATGTGAGCAGTCCTGTGATTGCGGGATTTTATCAAAGGGAAGAGCTGGTGTTTCTGATTCGGATTTTAGCGATTATGTTTTTGATCGCGCCAATCGGACAGCAGTATCAGTATATGCTGCAAAAGCAGTTGCATTTTAATACGTTAAGCAAAATTGAGATTTTTTCAAATGTATTGTCATTCGGATATTTAGCTGTAGCGGTTTTTATGATGGATGCAATTTTGGCGTACGTCATTTCTCAAGTGCTGCTGCAGTCCAGTAAAGGGATTTTATATTGGGCCGTATACCGGAAAAAATGGCACCCCGCTTTTGTTTTTGACTTGAGGGGAATGAAGGCGTTCTTTTCCTTTGGAGCCTTTCAGCTTTCATCCCGCCTTGTGAACAGGCTGGGAGCGAATATCGATATGATTTTGATCGGCCGTTTTATTGGTGCTGAAGCATTGGGGATTTATAACCTTGCTTACCAGATTGTCACCATTCCGGTTTTGAAGATCAATCCGATCGTGACACGCGTGGCATTCCCTGTTTTCGCAAAAAACAAATATGAAAACAGCGTGATCAGAGAAGGCTTTCTGAATATGACAAAAATGCTGGCGCTTGTTTCGTTTCCGCTGTTAATCGGGCTCGTGTCTGTATCAGATGCCTTTATCGCATCAGTTTTCGGAGAAAAATGGCTTGCGGCTGTTCCAGTCCTAAATGTTCTGGCCGTTGTCGGGATACTCAGAGTGCTCATGAATCCAAATGGATCTGTGCTTCTTGCTAAAGGAAGAGCGGACTTAGCGTTTTATTGGGATTCCGGTGTACTGCTGCTGTACGGATTGTCATTATTTGCAGCCGTTCAAACGGGAAGTCTGCTGACAGTCGCATGGGTATACGCCATCATTAGCGTTTTCAATTTCCTGATCGGACGCTGGCTGCTGGCTTATGTCATCAAACTTAACCTTTCGGCTTATTTCCAGTCGATTATCAAGCCGTTTCTGCTCACAGCCGTGATGGCCATCATCGCGTTTGGTGTAAGCCTAGGTACGGAACACTTCAGTCTGCAGGCAGAAATGCGGCTGGCCATTTCAGTGGCGGCCGGGGCGCTATGCTATCTCTTTCTTTTAGTAAAAGCGTACCCTCAAACGAAAAGCAAACTACTAAGAAAAGGGCGTTTGTCATGAAGATTTTGTGGATCACAAGCGTATATCCGAGCAGCCTGAAACCCGGTGAGGGTGTGTTTCATGAGACACAGGTGCAAGAGCTGCAAAAGCTCGGGCTTGATATCACCGTCATATGCCCAAGGCCTTTTCACTCTGCGCCTGTCCGCATGCTGAAAAAGGCATATCGAAAAAAGGATGCCAGACCGGAGTATGAGATTAGGAAGGGGATACCGGTTTACCGGCCTTTCTATCGAGCAGTTCCCGGCCAGCTGAAGTGGGCGCAGCCTCACCGGAGAATCGCATCATCTGTTTTAAAAACAATGAAACAGCACGACTTACATCCGGATCTGATCCATGCGCATTTTGCCATGCCATCGGGCGGGGCTGCGGCAGTCGTGTCGGAGTCAGAGCGAATTCCTTATGTTCTGACCTTGCACGGAAGTGATGTGAATGTCTATCCGCATTACAGCAAAGGGGCGTTTAAAGCCTTCAATCGTGCGGTAGGTTCTGCGTCAGCCGTTTTAGCAGTCAGCGACAAGCTCCAGGAAGAAACCAAAAAGCTATCTGGCTTTGAAAGCTCGGTTTTGCCGATCGGCATACAGCTCAGCCGTTTTCAGGAGAATAAGCAGACAAAAGAAGAAATCAGAGAAAAACTCGGGCTCCCGCTCGGTCAGCGTCTGGCCGTCTATGTGGGCCGGCTCGTCAGGGAGAAAGGCATTTTTGAACTGTCTGAAGCCATCGAATCGTTGAAGGAACCTCCTACGGCAGTCTTTGTCGGGGATGGTCCTGCAAAATCAATGCTGACCCAGAAAGGACATATCGTCACAGGCCAAGTGCCGAATCATAAGGTAAGAGACTATTTGCTTGCGGCAGACATGTTCGTGCTTCCTTCTTACAGTGAGGGGATGCCGACTGTCGTGATTGAGGCGCTGGCGCTAAGGGTTCCTGTCATCTGTACAGATGTTGGCGGTGTGGCATCGTTATTCGGAAAGCATCGGCATCTGTTGATTCAACCGAAATCGGCTCAAGCCTTGGCGGAGGCGATCGCTCTGTACGAACATGAGCAAATTTGGAAACCAGAAGTAGCAGATGATTTGTATGAAATCGTGCAGGCTCAATTTGACGCCGGAAAAAATGCCAAGGCTTTGCATCAACAGTATCAGACGGTCATGAAAACGTCCGTTTAATCGTAAGAAACTGCGACCAATATAAATAGGAAGGTCATTTTACAGGAGAGGGATGAGCACTGTGAAAAAGATAGCTGTCATTGGAACAGGTTATGTAGGACTCGTGTCAGGCACTTGCTTTGCGGAGATCGGCAATAAAGTTGTTTGCTGTGATATCGATGAATCAAAAATCAGAAGTCTGAAAAATGGGGTAATCCCGATCTATGAGCCAGGGCTTGCAGACTTAGTTGAAAAAAATGTGCTGGATCAGCGTCTGTCCTTTACTAACGATATCCCGTCCGCCATTCGGGCGTCAGACATTATTTATATTGCAGTCGGAACGCCGATGTCCAAAACAGGTGAAGCAGATTTAACATACGTAAAAGCGGCAGCGAAAACAATTGGTGAGCACCTCAACGGCTATAAAGTGATCGTAAATAAAAGCACAGTCCCGGTCGGAACAGGAAAACTCGTTCAATCTATCGTTCAAAAAGCTTCAAAGGGAAGATTCTCGTTTGATGTTGTATCTAACCCTGAATTCCTTCGGGAGGGCTCAGCGATTCATGACACGATGAATATGGAGCGTGCCGTGATTGGCTCAACAAGTCATAAAGCTGCTGCCATCATTGAGGATCTGCACCAGCCTTTCCATGCTCCTGTCATTAAAACAAACTTAGAAAGTGCAGAAATGATTAAATACGCCGCGAATGCGTTTCTGGCGACAAAGATTTCCTTTATTAACGATATCGCAAACATTTG
Source organism: Bacillus sp. LR_5 (assembly GCF_042709275.1). NCBI lineage: Bacteria > Bacillati > Bacillota > Bacilli > Caryophanales > Bacillaceae > Bacillus > Bacillus sp. LR_5. The sequence goes on from NZ_JAVAXX010000095.1 coordinate 12,893, forward strand.
TGAGCGAGTCGGCGCAGATGTTTCAAAAGTTGCTGATGGCGTGGGGCTTGACAGCCGTATCGGCAGAAAGTTTCTAAAAGCGGGTATTGGGTTTGGCGGCTCCTGTTTTCCTAAGGATACAACCGCATTGCTTCAAATCGCAAAATCGGCTGGCTATCCATTTAAGCTCATCGAAGCTGTCATTGAAACGAACGAAAAGCAGCGCGTTCATATTGTAGATAAACTCTTAACTGTTATGGGAAGCATCAAAGGAAGAACCATTTCCGTCCTCGGATTGGCCTTCAAGCCGAATACAAACGATGTGAGATCCGCTCCCGCTCTTGATATTATTCCGATGCTGCAACAGCTGGGCGCACATGTAAAAGCTTACGATCCGATCGCTATTCCTGAAGCTTCAGCGATCCTTGGCGAACAGGTCGAGTATTACACAGATGTGTATGATGCGATTGAGGGCACAGATGCCTGCCTGATCTTAACGGACTGGCCGGAAGTCAAAGAAATGGAGCTTGTAAAGGTGAAAACCCTCTTAAAACAGCCAATCATCATCGACGGCAGAAATTTATTTTCACTTGAAGAGATGCAGGCAGCAGGATACATCTACCACTCTATCGGCCGTCCTTCTGTTCGGGGAACGGAACCTTCTGACAAGTATTTTCCGGGCTTGCCGCTCGAGGAGTTGGCTAAAGACTTGGGGAGTGTCAATTTATAAAAAGAAAAAAGTGTTACTTGGTTGAAACTGCCGGCTGCTAGGCTCGGCCGCCGGCTCCTGAAACATCAGGAAAGGGGTTAAACATGTGAGTATCAAACGTTCAGCGGTCCATACGCTTGCGTTACTGGCCGCTGTCATAGTTGGAGTCGTCCTATTGCTGGGAGCCATCCGGAAAGATATAGGTTTCATACAGATGGCTGCCCTGCTTGCGGTGTTGGCGATCGGTCTGTTTGCGCTGACGCTTGCAACCGCATTTACAACAAAAGAACGGCTCTTTATGGCTGTAATCTATATTTTGATCGCCTGCACTTTTTTAAATAATGCATTTTTCGCGATACATCTTGGGTTTTTCAGTTTGTTCCTTTACAGGCTTCTGCTCATTGCAGCGGGGTGCCTCCATGTGATCGGGATGGTTCGGAATCGAACACATATTGAAAGATGGAACGGACTGCAAGTGAAAGGGATATTGCTCTTTTTCGCCTTTTGGTTTATATACGGCCTTGTTTCTCTGCTATGGGCTAAGTCGGTGACAGCCGGCATCAAATATTTGGCCTTATTGGCAATGGGAATTTTCTTCATTTACCTCATTGTCATGTATGTGCAAAAAATGGAGCGGCTGATGATTGTTTATGCCATTTGGCTGGTGATGACAGTATTCCTAATGATCATTGGTTTTTACAATCATATCACCCATCATCATCTCCCGAGTTCCACGCTGTACAGCGGACCGGAATATAAGCAACATTATCCGACCTCGGTATTTTTTAATCAAAATGACTTTGCGACCTTTTTATCAATCAGCTTCTTTTTTTACATCACTTTGATGAAAAACATAAAGAATGGATACATCAAGGCGATTGGCCTTGTGCTTTCGCTCTGTACGTTGTATTTAATTTTTGCCACTGGTTCAAGAGCCAGCCTTCTGGGGATTTTTGCAGGCATTGCTGTCTATATCTTCATTGTATTGCCGCCTGTTCTAAAGAAAATGGCCATATGGCTGTCAGCGGCGGGAATTGCCATTTTTGCAGTTCTTTTCGCCAGCCGAATTTATTCAAAGTTTTGGGAGCTGTTTCTGGCACCACAGACACTGCATTCATTTCATGACAGGCTTCCATCAAATGTGGCCCGGGCCAATCTGCTGAAAAACGCATGGCACTTTTTCCTTGATTCATACGGATTCGGAGTCGGAGCAGGGAATGTATCCTATTATCTTGAGCACAATGCTTTATATGATACTGACAATGTGGCAGAGGTGCACAACTGGCTCGTTGAAATCCTTACTAACTTTGGCTTGTTCATCATGCTGGGATATCTGGCCGTTTATGCCTACCTCATATGGGTGCTTTACAAATTTTATGAAAGAAAATTAGAAAATCAGTCAAAACTGATCACAGAAGGGCTTATTACTGCTCTGGTCAGTTTTCTGGTATCTAGTATCAGCCCAAGCTCTGTTTCAAATTTATTTTTCCATTGGGTGTTTCTGGCACTCGTCATCGCCGCCGTCAATGTGTTAAGGCGATCCAGACAGATGCCTGAACCGATGTACAGATAAACAGACTACAAAAAGCAGGGAGACTTATATGAACGATATATTGATAAGAATAGCCCGTCGCATTAAAAAAAATATCATTTGGATAATAGCAGTGCCCATTATATTAGGTGCGGCGGGGTATATCCTGCCGTCACAGATCGCTGATCAAAAGAGCTATACAGCTGAGGACACTTTAGCTGTGGGGAGATATGACCATCCGGTTTATAACAGCATAGAGGAGATTCCCCTTTTGCTCAAGAGCGACTCTTTTTTGAAGGAGGCGCTTCCTGACGAAAAGGATGAAGATTTGGCAGAGATCAAAGAGAAGGTTACCATCAAAACGGAATCCAAATCTTTGCTGACATTGAGTTATAGCGACAAGGATAAGGATAAAACGGAATCCGTCTTAAATGCCATTTCCTCTGCTTTTCTCAAAAACGATCAAAAACTGTATGCAGAAAGAGAAGCCGTCATCCGCCGCACCATAGATGCGCTCGAAGGCGAGTCGGTGAGCGAGGATTCCAAAGTGGATAAAGAGAGATTTTTGTATGAGCTGAAAAACACGCAGCTTAATTTGAAAGCGGCCAGTGTCACGGATTCTGAAACTGTAAGTGAGACAGCAGGCGGCGGAATGTCTCCGAAAAAGAAAGCGGTTCTCGGCGTTATGATTGGCCTCACGATTGCCTTTATGTTCGTTGTCATTCCTGAATTTTTCAGGGAATCCTTTTAAAATCATACGATGGAGATGTGATCATGACCAATTGGAAACCTCTCGTATCTGTCATTACGCCTTCCTTTAATGCGCGTGACTATATTGAAGACACGATTCATTCAGTGTTAGATCAGAGCCACTCTCATTGGGAAATGATTATCGTGGATGATTGCTCAACGGATGGCACACGCGACATTTTACAGCAGTATGAAAAGATAGATGAAAGAATTCATGTGGTGTATCTGGACGAGAACAGCGGAGCTGCAGTTGCTCGCAATAAAGCATTGGAGCGCGCTCAAGGACGTTACGTAGCATTTCTGGATAGTGATGACAAATGGAAAGAAGACAAACTGGAAAAGCAGCTTGAGTTTATGATGGAACGTTCCTGTGCGTTTTCTTTCACAGGCTACAGCTTAATGGCGCAGGACGGGACCCCGCTCGATAAATTTATTCATGCTCCGGAAAGCCTGACGTACGATGACGCTCTGAAAAATACGATTATCGGCTGCTTGACGGTGATGATTGACAGGGAGCAAACGGGACAGATCCAAATGCCAAATATCAGAACGAGACAGGACTTGGCCACATGGCTGTCTCTTTTGAAAAAGGGATTTACCGCATATGGTATAAATGAATGCCTTGCTGAATATCGGCTTGTAAATAACTCGATATCCAGCAACAAATGGAAGGCTGCGAAAAAAACGTGGTTTGTCTATAGGGAGATCGAACGGCTTCATTTAATCAAAGCAACATGGTGTTTTGTTCAATATGCAAAAAACGCGGTGAAAAAGAGATTATAGCCGCAAACAGAGAGAAAAGGTGATGAAGGTGGAAACAAAAGAAGCAATCATTCATGTCATCGTTGCCACTGCCGAATGGGGAAAAGACCAATTGAGATACAGAAGGCATCGGCTGGCGGAATTTTTAGCTGCTCAGGAGGAAACGAAGGAAGTCATTTGGGTGTGTCCGGCTCCGCGCCCCCAAGGAAATGAATTTCAGCAAGTTCATTCAGGCATCAGGCAATTCGCTATCAAAGACTTGCTGCAGAAAAAAATGTTTCGTTTCGGACGATATACAGATGTCTTTTACAGACATAAGCTCTCACCATTACTTGATGAACTGACCTCTGCTTCTGCAAACGGTGAACGCTGCTGTTTATGGTATACGTTCCCCGGATTCCCGCTGCTGTCATCGCTGTATCCCTGGGATCAGGTCATTTATGATTGCAGTGATTTATGGGCGGCGCCGATCAGCGGCCGTTCAAATCTGCTGTCTGAATTCCGGCGAAAAGTCATTAAATCGGCGGAGCTGAGAATTATATATCGTGCAGATTCCATTACCTGTTCATCGGATTATCTTCACAAAGAAGTAGATAAGAAACTGACTGAAGGGCGAGAAAAGGTGCATACTGTCGAAAACGGTGTTGAATATGAGCTGTTTTCTGCAAATCAACCGGCTCCTGATCGCAGCATATTGCAGGGAAGAGAAGGAACAGTATTAGGCTTTATCGGCGGGATTAAACCTAAGCTCGATTTTAAAATGATTGAAGAGGCTGCTCTCCAAAAGCCTGAGTGGACATTTTTATGGGTTGGCCCGGATGCCACCAATGGCGACGTTTCGTTTCAAGAGCTTCTGAGACTTCCCAATGTTATATGGAGCGGCCCGGCAGACCCAAAAGAAGTTCCGCATTATATGGAGCTTATCGACATTGGCATCATGCCATATAAAAAATCATCGTATAATCAAGCTGTGTTTCCGCTGAAACTATTTGAATTTTTAGCGGCTGGAAAGCCTGTTGTCGGCTCTAATCTTCCGTCAACCTCAAAAATGAAAAAGCCGTATGTATACGAATATGTAGAAGGCGATCATCCGCTTGATTTTATAGCTGCGTGCGAAAAAGTAATCGGCCAAAACGGAGATGAAACGTATAAAGAAATACGCAGAAACATCGCCCGCGCACAGGATTGGAATTGCTTATTTAAACAAATTATGAAATATACAGGGATTCAAAAACATGCGTAGTCCTATAATTTGGGATGCGCGTTTTTTGATTATACGTGTTTCTTTTTGATGAAGCTTGTTATAATAACTAAGGAGAAGGTATAATGGAAGGAACGGTTCTCTATATAAATAAAGACTTCATTTAATTCCAAAGGAGACTTCTTTATGCTTGACGAACGCATGATTCGCATTGTTGTTGCGTTTATTGTCTCGCTGCTTACAGTTTTAATCATAACCCCAATCGTAAAAAGGATTGCGATTAAAATAGGTGCAGTTGATCAGCCCAGCAATCGAAAAGTACATGACAAAATTATGCCCCGGATGGGCGGGCTGGCCATATTTATCGGGGTGGTTGCAGGCGTGCTTGCATCCGGTATTTACACAGAAACAAGAATGACGGCTATTACAGTCGGAGCATTCATCATTATTGTGTTAGGTATTCTTGACGATAAATATCAATTAAGTGCAAAAGTTAAGTTTTTGATTCAATTAGGTGTAGCCATTATGATTGTAAGCACTGGCTTAAAAATGGACTTTTTCTCAGTGCCTTTTTTAGCAGAACGATTTGAGTTAGGATGGCTGGCTTATCCGCTGACTGTATTATGGATTGTCGGCATTACAAACGCGATTAATCTGATTGACGGATTGGATGGCCTTGCCGCCGGTCTCTCTGTTATTGGCTTGTCAACAATCGCCGTTATGGCGCTATCCGGTGGAAAAGTACTGATTCTGTCGCTCTCATTGGTTGTGATCGGTAGCACACTTGGATTTTTGTTTTACAACTTTCACCCGGCAAAAATCTTTATGGGTGATACAGGATCACTTTTTTTAGGGTATAGTATTTCGATTCTTTCATTATTAGGTCTGTATAAAAGCGTAACATTGTTCAGTATCGTTATACCGGTTATTATTTTAGGCGTGCCAATTTTTGATACAACATTTGCTATCATCAGGAGAATATTAAACAAACAGCCGATATCTGCACCCGATAAGTCCCATATCCACCACAGACTGATGGCATTTGGCCTTTCACATCGGATGTCGGTCATTGTTATTTATCTGATTGGATTTATTTTCAGCATAAGTGCAATTGTACTCAAAAGTGCCACAATTTGGCTCTCTTTGTTTATTATCTTCATTTTAATTATTTTTATGCAGATCATAGCAGAAGTGACAGGACTCGTGAATGAAAAATTTAAGCCGTTTACGAAATTTTATAAACGGCTGGTGAAAAGAAATTAAAAAACTCCGGCACAATAGCCGGAGTTTTTTCTGCGCGAAAATGCCCGATCCTCTAAAGGACCGGGCATTTTTTTAATAAGATGAATCAGTTGTTGAATTCGTTGTATTGTTTGAGCTTGTGCTGCTGTCATTCGAATAGCTGCTTCCGCTTGTCGTACCGTCAGTTGTCGTACTTTCATCTGTGCCAGTGCTGCTTGTATCTGGAGTATAATCTAAATGCTCTTGGAGCGTTTTTCTGACTTTCTCCAGATTTGTGGCATCAGGTTCAAAATAATACGTGTTGTTAGGTCCTAAATACAAATCAGAACCTGTGATGCTCAACGTATCAATTTTCTTGCTGGTAAAGCCGCTGTAAATCTGCTGCAGCGCTAAACCTTCCGTAATGCGGATATTGGTTTCAACGTTTTCGCTTGCTTTTTCTGCGATTTTATCGATCTTAGCAATGTTGCTTGCACTTGACATTCGGTCAATCAGTGCATTTAAAATTTGTTTCTGTCTGTCATTACGGCCAAAATCTCCGCGTTTATCCTGTTTTCTCATACGGGCATACGCCAAGGCTTCTTCGCCGTTTAAGTGCATCTCGCCTTTTTTAAAGTAGATCCGTTTGCTTTCGTCTACGTCACTTTTTTCATCAAAATCGAAAGGCACATTTACATCAATACCGCCGACTTCATTAATCACATCTTTAAATCCGTCAAAATCAACTGTCACATATTTATCGATCGGGATTTGCAAGAAGTTTTCAACGGTTTCAACTGTCTCATCTTTTCCGCCTTTGCTGAAAGCGGCATTAATCTTTGTTTTGCTTCCGGTTGTGTCACTGGCTAATTGCACCCGTGTATCACGCGGAATGCTCAGCATTTTCATGGTTTTATTTTTGGGATCAAGGGTAACTACAATAAGAGAGTCTGATCTCCCTTTTTGTCCTTTGGTCGCGTAATCCTCTATTCCCATAAATAAAATAGAAAATGGTTTTTTCTTCATGTCTACAACTTCGCTGCGAAGATTTGATTTATTTCCGCGGGAAAGGGCATCGTATGAATCATCCGCAGCGTTAATGGTTTTATAAAGTTTATATCCACCTAGCCCTACGACTACCAATAATGCAAGGGCAAACAATAACATA
>NZ_JAVAXX010000096.1:0-20161 GCF_042709275.1 Bacillus sp. LR_5
ATTTTCTAAAACGTGTAAATGCTGTTATGTGTTATATGTATACTATTGGTTTATATGTAATTTTAAGGAATAATTAATGTGATAGGGGACATAAAAAAAAACTGTTTTCGCTTGGAAAACAGGTCTGACGCTATTATTGATTTGCCAAGATGACAGCGATTTGATCCTCAATATCTTTTCCATCCTCGTCATCAATTAATCCGTTTAGAAGAATTGAAAAAACAAGGGTTTTTCCGCTCTTGGTTTCTGCGTACCCGGATAGAGAGCTGACCGTGCTTAGCGATCCGGTTTTCGCCCTTATTTTTCCTTGTGCAGGAGTGTCTTTCATCCGGTTCCTCAGCGTTCCGCCTATCATTCTGTCACTATTGCCCGCAACAGGCAGAGATTTTAGATAAGCTGAGAACCATTTTTTATCTTGAATGTCATATAACAGCTTTGAGATTTGATCTGAGGATACAGCATTAATATAAGAGACTCCTGAACCGTCCCTTAACACAAGTGATTTAGGATCAACACCGAATTCGGGAAGCGTACTGTTTAATACTTCGAGTCCCTTTTTCCAGCTCCCCTCTTCTTTTTTCACTTTCCCCATTTCTTTTACGAGCACCTCGGCATGTCCGTTATTGCTTAATTTCATAAACGGAACAAATAGTTTTGACAAAGGCATTGAACGATGAGAGATTAACACGTCTGAAGAATCGGGTGCAGCGCCCGTCTTGACGTTCCCTTTTACAGTAATTCCTTGTTTTTGTAGTGCCTGCTTAAATAAATCCAAGGCGTATCCGGCCGGCTCCCAGACAGCAATCCATTCCTTTGTCTTGCTTGCGCCAACCGGTACGCTTCCTTCAATGGTGATCGTGTTTTTCCCATGCTCTCTTTCGATCGTGAGGTCTTTCTTTTGGCCGGCCGAAGTCGTTTCTGCATTGTTCTTAATCGTTACATAATCTGTCTTTGGAGATACAGAAACTGCAGGCTTTTCCCCTTCTTTTTTACCTGGGGTGACCTCTACAATTACAGTGCCTGCATCATAGTCTTCATTCGGAGACGCTGTTAAAGCAGAGACTTGCGCGCCGTAATACGTGTATTCATCACTCCATGGCATATCAGGTGATAATCGGATGTCATCATACCACGTTTCATCACCGATCAGATTGCCTTTAATCACGTTCACGCCGGACTTTTTCAATTTCTCAGCCATTTCTTCAAAATCGGATGGTAAAAGTGTCGGATCTCCTTTTCCTTTCAGATAAAGGTTTCCATTCAGCTTTTTCCCTTTAAGTGTGCCGTCTGTCCGGACCTCGGTTGTAAAGGAATAGTCCTCACTAAGGATAGAAAGTGCCGCGGCAGCTGTCAAAAGCTTCAGAGAAGAGGCGGGCCTCATTCGGATATCTCCTGAATGCTCATATAGAACAGCGCCTGTATCCGCAGAGCGAACAGTGATGCCGGCCATTGCGCCCTCGAGTGCAGGATGATCAGCTAAAATCTTATCGATCTGCCCGGCAAGTGCATCTTGTTTTTCAGCCGCTTGCGCAGCCTGATGCATATAAGGTACCGAAGCAACGACGAAAAGCAGCAAAACAGCAACATAAAGCTTTATGCTTTTTTTCATTTTTTTACCCCGCCTCTCTGCGCCTCATCATTGGCTATTGATGATTCAATTCGATGGTGATACTGCTTTTGGCTGTCGTTTCTTCTCCCGGCTCAAGCACTTGTAAACCAGTGAGTGATGAAGACAAATCAAGATTCACTGCGTTTGTCACCCATGTGTAAGGTTCAGGGCATAAATACCCCTGTTTTCCGTCCGCATTGTATACAACCCAATGTTTAAATTGTTCATCTGCCTTATAAATAATGCTTACATGTGCATGCTGATGATAAATGACTGCCTGATTTTCTCCGCCTCTTTTCTGATAAGCAGATAAAAAGACATCATCCAGCTGCTTGTGGCGTAAATCCATCCCTTCATGCAAGGCTTCTTTATTCGGTACATCCATCAGCTTCCCGGTCGGCAGCAGGCGTTCATCCAACTCCCATTGCTGATCTGCTGTCAGGGAGAATAATGAGCTTTCTTCTGGAAATACAAGTGTAGTATGATAACCGATTCCCCAAGGAAACGTTTCCTTTCCTTTGTTCATGACGGTCGCATATTTAAGAAGAGTATTCCCCTTTAGCGTGTATGTCATCCGAACGACGGCATGATGTGGAAATTGCTTATACACATGGGGAAGCTCTGAAAGATCAATTTCCGTTTCAACGATCACTTCTTCATCAGTTTGCTTCATGGTCACTACGTTCCACTTTTCTTGATAAAGAAACCCGTGAAGATGGTTGTGTTTATCCTTTTCGTTGATATCAAAATGATATGTTCTGCCCCGGAAACTGAATGTACCGTCACTTATCCGGTTAGGCGGAAACAGGATCGGAATGCCATACAATGTTGGTGTGTCATGAAAGCTTTCTGCTGTTTCCGGTTCACGCAAAAGCTGGATCTTTGTTGCTTTGTCCATGAGAGAAATGACGTTGCTCCCCCACTCGGGAACGACAATCATTTCTATATGTTCGTTACCTGCTTTGATGGCAGGTGTTCCTAAATGCGTAATCTTCTCAATATAGTTAGCCATGTGTCCTCAACCTCTCCTTGATTCATTGCTCGTATAAGAATTCAATGTACTGTGCCATATTTCCTCCATTTTATGTTTTCCCTATCAAATAAAAAAACACCGTTCAAATCATGAACGGTGTGATTCGGGAGTCTATTGGATGAGACGTGTAATCTGTTTCTTCTTCCACACGAATTGATAATACCCATAAATCAACAGCAAGCTGACGGCAAACGCAGCCGGATAGCCAACCCAGACGCCGAGTATTTCAAGCTTTGTGTAGTGGGATAGTACGAATGCGACAGGCACCTCTACTCCCCAGATGGCAAAAATGCTGATAACGGTCGGCCATAAAACCGTTCCGCTTGCCCGCATCGTCGCAGAAATAATTTGGGCATTTCCAAACAGCAAATAGCTCCACAATGTAATCATCAAGAGACGGTGCGCGATGTAAAGTGTGTCTTTCTCGGTTAAAAATAACGCTAAAATCTGCTGTGAAAACACATAGATCAGAATGATCAGCACGCCGCCAATGATATAATTCAGCCAAATCCCGACGCGAATGACCTGCTTTAAGCGGTCAGATTCGTTCGCTCCGATCGATTGCGCGGCGAAAATAGACACCGCAATACCAAGGCTGACGGCCGGCATCTGCACATAGCTGGCTACCTGGTTGACCACGCCGTATGCAGCTGTCGCATTAGAGCCGTAATGGTTGACGAATGAAATAACCGCTATCTCTGATAATGAGACGAGAATCATATTGATGCTTGATGGAATCCCGAGGCGCAGCAGGAGAGCCAGCAGTTCCTTATCCATTTTCAAATAACGCCGTACCGTTTTATCAAATTGCAGCGGATGGTTTCGCTTTCGTAAATACACCATTAACACGAGAAATGTCGCAATCGTAGAAATGACGGTTGCATATGCGGAGCCGTATATGCCCAGTTTCGGAAAACCGAACATGCCAAGGATTAAGACGGGCAAAAGCGCTATGTTGATGACCGTACTCACAATCAGCGTATAAAACGGTGTCTTAGAATCCCCTGTTCCGCGCAAAAATGTTGTATATGCAAAATATAAAAACATAAATGGCATAGCGTAAAATAAGATACGTGCATAGCTGGCGCTGACATGAATTACATTTTCAGGCGTGCCCATTAATCGAAGAATATCCAAAGTGAAAATACTGCCGATGACGGCTAATACAACCCCTAATAAAAACGTAAACGTGAGCGTCGTTCCGACAACAGCCTTTAACCGCTCCTCATTCTTCGCCCCGTAGGCTTGTCCGATCAGGATCGAACTTCCTGAACCGATCCCGATTGTAAATGAGATTAAAAGAAAAAATAACGGGAAAAAGGATGATACAGCTGCAACCGCATCAACACCAAGCCATCTGCCTACAGCCATCATCCCGACTAGCTGGCCGACTGATTGCAGCACATTGCTTAGCAGAAGCGGCACTAAAAAGAGTGACATAGACCGCCAGACAGATGGATTGCTTTTCTTCTGAGTGACAAGTTGTTCTTGTGATGTTTCCATATTGAAAGCTCCTTTATTTGAATTCGTTTGTAAACATGCCCCTATTCTTTTGACAAAAACAGGATATGCAACATGTTATTATTCATCACTGTACATATGAAACCCTTCCCGATTCTTCTAATTTTACACATCTTTTTAGCTTATGAAGAATAAACTAGCAAGTAACAGCCTATTTCTTTGTAAGGAAAAGAATAAAAAATAATTTATGCAAAAGTATTGTAATCTATCCGTAATTATTGTAACATTTGTAACATAAGAGAAAGAGATTTTGAAGGAGTGAACCACAATGAAAAAATGTCTTCTATTTCTAACAACTATTGCACTTATTCTGTCATTAAGCACAAATGCATTTGCGAAAAATAATTCAGGCGATTTATCACAAAAACAAGCACTGCAGCTGGCATTATCAGCAAGAGAGCATTTTTGGAACACAATGAGCGGCCACAATCCAAAAGCGAAAAAAGCAGTTTGTCCATCAGGCACATTTGAGTATCAAAATCTTCAATATGTGTATATGTGCAGTGATCTAGGCACTAAAGCAAAAGCAGTGAATTACTTAACTCCTATTTTCACAAAAACAGCAATCGAAAAAGGGTTTAAAGACTATCATTTCACTGTTTCAAAAGGAAAACTTGCGGTTCCAATCGGTGATGGAGACAACCTATTAAATTGGAAAAAATCAACCGCTAAACTGATTTCTAAAAAAGGCGGCACAGTCACATACGAATTTACCGTTCCTACTTTAGACGGATCACCTTCAGCGAAACGGAAAGTGACATTTGTAAAAGAAAATAAAAAATGGAAAGTCAATCAATTTGACGCAGTTATATAAGAAAAACGCCCGGTATAAGCGGGCGTTATTTATTTGGCATACAAAAAGACAACAGACGAAAAGCCTGTTGTCTTTTTGTAAATATAACGCTCTAGGAGAGATTCGAACTCCCGACCTGCAGTTTAGGAAACTGCTGCACTATCCGCTGTGCTACTAGAGCTTTTTGTATTTATATAGTAGCTCTGATGAACAAAATTTTCAAGCGGTTTGTATTAAAGCCCTCCAAAAACCTTATACGCGGCCCTTGTCGTGTCTTCATCAATACCGATATACCGCATTGTAATCGAGGGTGATGAATGATTCAGTATTCTCTGCAGCTCGGCAATGTCTTTTGTCCGCTGATAAAAATGATAGCCGAACGTTTTCCGGAGCGTATGCGTCCCTATCTCCTCAAGTCCGCACGCCGCGGCGGCTTCTCTTAAAATCCTGTAGGCCTGAATGCGGGAAATCGGTTTCCTGGTCCGGACAGACTTAAAAAGATATTCGTTTTCTTTCATGTCTTTCGTATACTCGTATATTTCCTGTTTCAGTGATTCTAAAATGAGAATCTTCCTTTTCTTTTTCGTTTTGCTTTCAGTCGCCCATAAATGATCTTTGTTTTTAACGTCCTTCACTTGCAGCGGCAGAATATCAGAAATGCGGAGCGCGCTGTTGATGCCGAAAATAAACAGAAAATAATCCCGCTTGTTTTTGTTTAGCAAATACTGTTTTACATCTTGAATTTTCTCTAAGCTGCGAATCGGCTGTACAATATGCATCAAAAAACTCCTTAAAAACCGTTATGTAACGTTTTGAGGTCTATGTTACTATTATAGCTGAAAAACGTTGAATGTCAAAGTACGGCGGCATTTATGTAACATAATATACATAGTGTTACATAAGGAAATGAAGTAGTTTCTAAAAACTCTCTCCCTCTTAAATGCATTTTAAAGCTTCATATAAAGCTTTTGTTCTATTTGATACATATCCCTCTAGATATCATCAAAAAACCTCTTAAAACAAAATCTGACGATTCGGTTTTTCTGATGTTTTTAAAAGGATATACAAAAAAAGACACAATTTGAAATTGTGTCCTAATCCTCATCCTTTACATCAATATCTTCCGGGATCGGTTCATTTAATATTTCCTGCACGAGTGTTTTGTAATTTTCCAGCTGTTCGAGATGTGTTTTGAACTGTCCCTTATAAATCAAAAATTGCTCACCGTCATGAACGGCCCTGATTTTTCCTTCGAGCACCATGCTTTTAATATAATCCTCTGAAAGATTTGCATATTCTGCTGTTTCTTTAATCGTTAAATACATATAGCAGTCCTTTCTTAATCCGTAGCTGATTCTAATATAGCACATGGCTCGTATCAATATAATCAATTTTGCACAGAAAAACTGGTTAATGTTCTATATAATATACCATTTGTCACTTGTGAAAACGCTGTAAATTTTTTACGCTAAGATTGTAACATAACAGCTTCATATAGGAGGGAGAACATGAAAAGAACGTGGAATGTCTGTTTAACAGCTCTGCTTAGTGTTCTGTTAGTCGCTGGAGGTGTCCCTTTTCACGCGGAAGCTAAAAAGCCGCCCAAAAGCTACGATGAGTACAAACAAGTAGATGTAGGGAAAGACGGCATGGTTGCCACCGCGCATCCTCTCGCTTCGGAAATCGGTGCTGATGTGCTGAAAAAAGGAGGAAATGCGATTGACGCGGCAGTTGCCATTCAATTTGCACTCAATGTAACAGAGCCGATGATGTCAGGCATTGGCGGCGGCGGTTTTATGATGGTGTATGACGGAAAAACAAAGGATACAACGATCATTGACAGCCGTGAACGTGCTCCAGCAGGCGCAACCCCCGATATGTTTCTCGATGAGAACGGCAAAGCCATTCCTTTCTCTGAACGTGTGACAAAAGGTACTGCCGTCGGTGTTCCAGGCACGCTGAAAGGCCTGGAGGAAGCCCTGGATAAATGGGGAACCCGATCGATGAAGAAATTAATCACCCCTTCTATTAAACTCGCTGAAAAAGGATTTCCGATTGATTCGGTGTTGGCAGATGCTATTTCTAATTATCAGGAAAAGCTGTCACGGACTGCCGCAAAAGATGTATTTTTGCCAAATGGCGAGCCGCTTAAAGAAGGCGATACATTGATTCAAAAGGATTTGGCAAAAACGTTTAAGCTTATTCGCTCAAAAGGCACTGACGCTTTCTATGAAGGAAAATTTGCCAAAGCACTTTCTGACACTGTACAGGATTTCGGCGGATCAATGACGGAAAAAGATTTAGAAAATTATGACATCACAATCGATGAACCGATTTGGGGAGACTATCAAGGCTATCAAATCGCCACTACTCCTCCTCCAAGCTCTGGCGGTATTTTCTTATTGCAAATGCTGAAAATACTTGATGATTTTAACCTTTCACAATACGATGTCCGCTCATGGGAAAAATATCAACTGCTTGCTGAAACGATGCATTTGTCTTATGCCGACCGTGCGTCTTACGCAGGTGATCCCGAATTTGTAAACGTTCCTCTCAAAGGCCTGCTTCACCCCGATTATATTAAAGAACGCCAGCAATTAATCAATTTAGATCAAGTCAATAAAAAACCGAAAGCCGGTGATCCTTGGAAATACCAAGAAGGATCGGCAAACTATAAGCAAGTCGAACAGCCGAAAGACAAAGTAGAAGGCCAAACAACCCACTTTACAGTTGCCGACCGCTGGGGAAATGTTGTTTCTTATACGACAACAATTGAACAGCTATTCGGAACAGGTATTATGGTCCCTGATTACGGCGTCATTTTAAACAATGAATTAACAGATTTTGATGCGGTTCCTGGCGGAGCTAATGAAGTACAGCCGAACAAACGGCCTTTAAGCAGCATGACCCCGACCATTTTATTTAAGGATGACAAGCCTGTCCTCACCGTCGGATCTCCTGGCGGGGCCACCATTATTTCATCCGTTTTGCAAACCATTCTCTATCACATCGAATACGGCATGGAATTAAAAGCTGCTGTTGAAGAGCCGAGAATTTACACAAACAGCATGAGCTCCTATCGCTACGAAGACGGAGTTCCTGAAGACGTCCTCAGTAAACTAAACGGCATGGGCCATAAATTCGGCAAAAGCCCGGTAGAAATCGGAAACGTACAAAGCCTTTCTATCGACCATGAAAATGGCACCTTTAAAGGCGTAGCCGATTCAAGCAGAAACGGCGCGGCGATCGGCATTAATTTAAAACGGAAATAAAAGATAAAAACTGTACTCGCTTCAAATGAGTACAGTTTTTTGTATGCAGTCCTTTTTTATATAAGAACGGAAACAATATCCACTTCCATTTAATATGGCTTTTGTGGTATTCCGTATGCCAGCTTTCTTGACAATCGGCTACGCTCTTTGTTCAGCATAACAGACCGAAACCAATGCATCTTTCTTCATCATTTTATTACGCTTATCTCATCAATAAATCTCTGAAACGCACTTGTAATAAAAAAGTCTTTCCTGTATATAAATACGATCTCTAAGTCTTGATACGCTGCTGGCAGCTGATGAATCCATACATTCGTAGGACGCTTGGAGCAGTCTACAGCGGACTTAGGAAGCAGCGCCGTGCCCAACCCGGCGGATACTCCTCTTATAATGGCTTCCAATGTGCCAAACTCTATGATTTTTTGATGTTGAATGCCTGCTTCCTCCAGCAATCTTTTGACTCTGGCGCGATGAGAACAGCCAGCTCCAAAAAAGAGCATCGGCTGGCGAAGCATGTCTTCTGCCGTTCCTTCCCGTGATGAAATCAATACCAATTCATCATGGGAAACATGGATTTGTCTGACATCAGGGTGCTCAACCGGCCCGTATACAAAAGCGCCATCAACTTTATGATCAAGAACCTGCTGAATCAAATTGTGTGTATCAGCTGTGTTTACTGATAAATCTACTTCAGGAAAGCGCCTGAGGAAGGAGGCCGCATGCTCGGGCAGATGCGTTACCGCCGTTGTTTCCAACGATCCGATCCGCAAAGGCCCTTTCGGATGCTGGCTCATCTGTGCTGATTTTTCAGCTTCGTCTAATAGCGATAATACTTGATCAGCATATTGCAAAAGATTTTCTCCAGCAGCGGTCAGCTTCATCCCCCGATTCGTTCGATGAAAAAGCCTGATATGCAAATTTTCCTCAAGGTTATGTATTCTAGCTGTCACATTCGACTGAACATAATTCAGCATTTGGGCTGCTTTCGTTATGCTTCCTTCGCGGGCAACAGCCCGAAAAATCTTTAAATCTCCGCTTTCCACGGGCTCTCACCTTCTTGCTATGATTAAAAGTGATATCGGCTATCATTTTTGTTCATTTTACTTGAAGAAAACCGCTATGTAAAATATGTAAAGATATGAAAATACAATTCAATGAGGAGGCAGACAGCATGAAAGCTGTAATTCACAACGGAAAAACCGGACTTCAGGGATTATCATTTCAAGACGTTCCATCAAAAAAGCCCGGATACGGAGAGGTAAAGGTAAAATTAAAATCGGCAGGTCTAAATCACCGTGACCTGTTTCTTATGAAAAACAAGTCTGAACGAGATCCTCATGTGATACTGGGATCTGACGGCGCCGGGATCATTGAAGAGGTTGGTGAAGGCGTCAAAAACGTTGCTATTCAAACAGAAGTAATTATTTTCCCGACATTGAACTGGGATTTGACTGAGAACGTACCGGCTGTACCTGAGATTCTGGGAGGCCCTTCTGACGGAACGCTTGCTGAATACGTGATCATCCCTTCACAAAATGCGATCAAAAAACCTTCTCATTTATCCTGGGAAGAAGCAGGCGTTTTACCTTTATCAGCTTTAACTGCATATCGAGCCCTGTTTACGAAAGCCCAATTGAAAAAAGGCGAGCATCTATTGATACCCGGCATCGGCAGCGGTGTTGCAACCTACGCTTTGTTCATGGCTAAAGCGATTGGAGCAACCGTAAGCGTGACCTCCCGCAGTGAGGAGAAAAGAAACAGGGCGCTGCAATTAGGTGCTGATTATGCATTTGATAGTTACAGCAATTGGGATGAACAGTTGCAGGAAAAAAGGGCTGATGTTGTTCTTGACAGTATAGGCCCTGCCCTCTTTTCGGAATACTTCCGCCATGTAAAACCGAACGGCCGTATTGTCAGCTTCGGGGCAAGCTCAGGTGACGATCTCTGTTTTCCAGTACGTTCTTTATTCTTTCCTCAGATCAATATATTGGGAACATCAATGGGGAGCTGTGAAGAATTTCACGATATGCTGGCTTTTATTGAAAAAC
This sequence comes from Bacillus sp. LR_5, assembly GCF_042709275.1. Classification (NCBI taxonomy): domain Bacteria; kingdom Bacillati; phylum Bacillota; class Bacilli; order Caryophanales; family Bacillaceae; genus Bacillus; species Bacillus sp. LR_5. The sequence goes on from NZ_JAVAXX010000096.1 coordinate 10,277, forward strand.
ATAAGCTGCGACCTGTAATAGACCGCACATATCCTTTAGAAAAAGCATGTGAAGCATATACGAGAATGCAGGAAGGCAGACAGTTTGGAAACATCGGAATCGTAATGGAATAAAAAAGAAACCGGCTGGCAATCAGACCGGTTTCCTTTATATCATAATCCCCTTTATTTACGGAAGAACTGAACTCCCCATCAAGTATCGATCCACTTCACGCGCCACTTCACGGCCTTCATTAATCGCCCATACGATTAAGCTTTGGCCTCTTCTTGCATCCCCTGCGGCGAATACGCCATCGATATTTGTTTGATAATCCCCATAGGTTGCGCTGATTTTGTTATTTACAGAATCAACACCGAACTGTTTCAACAGCGGTTGTTCTGTGCCTTCAAAGCCAATAGCGATGAAGACAAGCTGAGCAGGCCATACTTTTTCCGTTCCAGGAAGCTCGCGGAACTCGTATTTTCCGTGCTCATTTTTCACTTTCTCCATTTGAATAGTATGAAGCTCTTTCAGCTTGCCATGTTTATCCGCAACCAATTTTTTCGTTTGAATGGAGTATTCCCTCGGATCTCTTCCGAATTTTGCTTCCGCTTCTTCATACGCATATTCAAGCGTAAAGATGTGCGGCTGTTCAGGCCACATATTGTCATTCGTGCGGGCTGGCGGAAGTTTCGGGTGTTTGCCGAATTGATGCACGCTTTTGGCTTTTTGTCGGAGAGCAGTAGCGACACAGTCAGCTCCTGTGTCTCCTCCTCCGATTACGATGACATCTTTCCCTTTGGCATCAATGAATTGCTTGTCTTTAAAGTTAGAATCTAAATAGCTTTTTGTTGCGAGTGTCAGGTAGTCCATCGCATAATGAACTCCTTTTGAGTCGCGTCCTTCAATTAATAGATCCCGCTGTTTTTGAGCGCCTGTGCACAGAATCACAGCGTCAAATTGCTCCTTCAGCTCATCAGCTGTAATGTCAACGCCGATTTCTGTGTTCGTGACAAAATCAATTCCTTCTTGCGTCAGCAATTTAACCCGGCGTTCTACAATCCCCTTCTCAAGCTTCATGTTCGGAATGCCGTATGTTAAAAGGCCGCCGGCTCTGTCTGAGCGCTCAAAAACAGTGACGGAATGTCCTGCTTGATTCAGCTGGTCTGCACTCGCCAGTCCGGCTGGGCCCGACCCGACGATGGCCACTTTTTTGCCTGTTCGTTTTTTGGGAATTCTAGGCTGAATCCAGCCGTTCTCAAATCCTTTGTCGATAATGGTCCGCTCAATGTTTTTAATTGATACGGCCGGGTCTGAAATCGCTAATGTACATGAACCTTCACAAGGAGCGGGACATACCCGCCCAGTGAATTCAGGAAAGTTGTTTGTTTTCAAAAGACGTTCCAGTGCTTCTTTCCATCTGCCCCGGTAGACAAGATCATTCCATTCAGGAATTAAGTTGTAAATTGGACAGCCGGATGTAAATCCGTTAATGTCCGCACCGATCTGGCAAAACGGCGTACCGCAATCCATACACCGCGCCCCCTGCCGTTTCGATGCTTCTTCTGAAAAAGGAGCAGAATATTCTTTCCAATCCTTTAAGCGAGTGAGAGGGTCCCGCTCAGCAGGTTTTTCTCGCTTGATCTCCATAAATCCAGTTGGTTTCCCCATGTTCCTCTCCCCTTCCTTACTGCACTACCGCTTGTTTTTGTCCCGATGTTGCTGTATTCTGCTTTGGCTTCGTGTTGGCTTCAAATGCGAACATGACGGCTTCTTCATCTGATAAACCTGCAGCTTTTTGCTCTTCGATGCTCGCTAGCATTTGTTTATAGTTTTTCGGAATGACTTTGACAAATTTTTTCACGCTGTTTTCCCACTGATCAAGCAGGTCTGCCGCTTTTTGGCTGTTTGTATACCCAGCATGTTTTTCAAGCATTGCTTTAATTTGTTCGATTTCTTCCTCATCCTCTAATGATTCAAATAAAATCATTTCAAGGTTGCATTTGCGTTTAAACGCTTTTACATCTTCGGCGAGAACATAAGCGATTCCGCCGGACATACCTGCAGCGAAGTTTTTGCCTACATCACCGAGTACGACAACACTGCCGCCAGTCATGTATTCACAGCCGTGGTCACCAATACCTTCTACAACCACGTTCACACCGCTATTCCGAACGGCAAAGCGTTCACCCGCACGTCCGTTAATGTATGCTTCTCCGCTTGTCGCACCGTAGAAAGCCACGTTGCCGATAATGACGTTGTCATCTGAAGCGGAATTGAATCCTTCCGGTGACTTGACGATGATTTTTCCGCCAGAAAGCCCTTTTCCGACATAATCATTTGAGTCTCCATCCAAATAAAGCGTCATTCCTTTAGGAACGAAGGCTCCAAAGCTTTGTCCGGCTGATCCGGTAAACTGCAGCTTGATCGTATCTTCAGGAAGCCCTTCTTCTCCGTAGCGTTTTGAAATTTCACTGCCTGTTATCGTTCCGGCTACACGGTTTGTATTGTTAATTGCGATAGAAACATCCGCTTCTTTTCCAGACTCGATGGCTTCTTGTACGGCCGGGAGAATCGCTGTGATATCAAGTGATTGATCAATTTTATGATTTTGCGGCGATTGGAATGTTCGTACGCCTTCAGGCTGATAAAGAAGTGTAGACAAATCAAGCTGGCTTGCCTTCCAGTGCGCCTTCGCGCGTTCACTCACATGAAGTACGTCAGTGCGGCCGATCATTTCATCAAATGTCTTGAAGCCTAACGCAGCCATGTACTCACGAACTTCTTCAGCAATGAACAACATATAGTTCACAATATGATCAGGATCTCCCATGAACTTTTTGCGAAGCTCTGGATTTTGTGTCGCTACCCCGACAGGACATGTATCCAAATGGCAGGCACGCATCATGACACAACCGAGTACAACTAACGGAGCCGTTGCGAAACCGAATTCTTCAGCTCCGAGCAAGGCAGCCATCACAACGTCGCGGCCCGTCATGAGCTTTCCGTCTGTTTCTAATACAACACGGTCACGGAGTCCGTTCAGCATTAATGTTTGATGTGCTTCTGCAAGGCCAAGCTCCCACGGAAGCCCAGTATGTTTAATACTGGTTTTCGGAGAAGCGCCTGTACCTCCGTCGTAGCCGCTGATCACAATGACATCGGCAGTCGCTTTGGCAACACCTGCAGCGATTGTGCCTACGCCTGCTTTTGACACCAGCTTTACGCTGATTCTTGCGTCACGGTTGGCATTTTTCAAATCGTGGATCAGCTGGGCCAAATCCTCAATCGAATAAATGTCATGGTGAGGCGGAGGTGAGATTAATCCGACACCAGGCGTTGACCCGCGGACATCGGCAACCCATGGATATACCTTGTTGCCAGGCAGCTGCCCGCCTTCACCTGGCTTAGCGCCTTGAGCCATTTTAATCTGCAGCTCATCAGCATTGACAAGGTAATGGCTTTTGACACCGAAACGTCCGGATGCAATTTGTTTGATCGCGCTTCTTCTATCATCGCCGTTCTCATCTGGAACAAAGCGTTTTGGATCTTCTCCGCCTTCACCGCTGTTGCTTTTTCCTCCAAGGCGGTTCATTGCGATCGCTAAAGCTTCGTGCGCTTCCTTACTCAATGATCCAAATGACATCGCACCCGTTTTAAAGCGTTTGACAATCGATTCAGCAGATTCAACTTCCTCCAACTTCACAGGCTTGCGGTTTCCGTTAAATGCGAACAAGTTCCGTAAAAATCCAATACGCTCTTCATCTGCCGCTTTTGTATATTGTTTAAACAGATTGTAATCATTCCTGCGGCACGCCCATTGCAAGGTATGAATCGTTTTCGGGTTAAACGCATGATGCTCTCCGCCGTTTCTCCATTGGAAGTCACTTCCTGATTCGAGCGTTTTGCTGAAATCATCCTGATACGCTTCCCGGTGGCGGCGCTGCGCCTCTTCCGCAATTGTTTTTATGTCGATGCCGCCGAGCTGTGATGCAGTACCTGTGAAATAGCGGTCAATTACATCACGGCTGATTCCTACCGCTTCAAAGATTTGGGCGCCTCTGTAACTTTGTACAGTTGAAATCCCCATCTTGGACATGACTTTTACGACACCTTCAGTAATGCTTTTTCCATATTTGCTGACCGCTTCTTCATAGCTGATATCCAAACGTCCTTCATCAATTTCCTGCTTGTAGGTCGCATAAGCGAGATAAGGATTAATCGCATCTGCGCCGTAACCGATTAATGCTGCAAAGTGATGTACTTCACGCGCTTCTCCTGATTCCACAATAATGCTGACTTTCGTACGCAGCCCTTTGCGGATTAAATGCTGATGCAGCGCGCTGACTGCCAGAAGCGGCGGAATTGGTGTCAGGCGTTCATTCATCTTTTTATCTGATAAAATTAACAGGCTTACGCCTTGGCTGATGGCTTTCTCTGCCTGTGTGAACATGTCCTTTAATCCGCGTTCAAGATCCTCTGAAAACAGCACATCGATTTTTTGGATTTTTAAATCAGGATGAACAATCGTTTTTAATGCGTAAAATTGTTCGTTTGATAAAACAGGTGTATACAGTTTAATCCGGCGAACGTTTCGCTCACTCGGGTGAAGAAGATCGCCTTCTGCACCGAGCCACGTCATCGTTGATGTCACAAGCTGCTCACGAATCGCGTCGATTGGGGGGTTCGTTACTTGTGCAAACAGCTGCTTAAAGTAGTTAAACAGTGATTGCGCATGGTCTGACAGAACAGCAAGCGGCGCGTCATTCCCCATTGAACCGAGAGGATCTTTGCCTTCTTTAATGACAGGAATTAAATATTTTTGGATATCTTCATATGTGTATCCGAATGCCTTCTGGCGAGTAAGAAGATCTGTAAACTGTTCTTCCTCTCTTGATTCCGGATCAGGATTCACTTGCACAAGCTCTTCTTCAAGCCACTTTTGGTACGGGTACTCCGTTGCAATTTGTGTTTTGACTTCTTCATCCGAGATAATGCGGCCTTCTTCTAGGTCTATTAAAAGCATTTTTCCAGGTTCGAGACGGTTTTTATATAAAACGTTCTCCTGTTCAACTTCAATAACGCCTACTTCAGATGAGAAAATAATATAATCATCTTTTGTTACATAATAACGGGCCGGACGGAGACCATTCCGGTCAAGGATCGCACCGATTTGTTTTCCGTCAGTAAATGAAATGGCTGTCGGTCCGTCCCAAGGCTCCATCAGGGAACTATGGTACTCGTAAAACGCTCTTTTTTCCTTAGACATATGCGTATTTTCCGTCCACGGCTCAGGAATGAGCATCATTGCTGTATGTGCCGGTTTGCGTCCAGCCATCACGAAAAATTCAAATGCGTTATCCAAAATGGAAGAGTCACTGCCGTCAGCATTTAAAATCGGCAGAATCTTGTTTAAATCCTCACCGAAGCTTTCAGATACAAATTGCTGTTCACGCGCTCTCATCCAGTTGATGTTTCCGCGAAGGGTGTTGATTTCACCGTTGTGAACCAAATAGCGGTTAGGATGCGCTCTTTCCCATGTAGGGAATGTGTTGGTGCTGAAGCGTGAATGGACAAGCGCAAAAGCAGAAACGAATGCTTCATCCTGCAGATCAGAATAAAACGCATCAACTTGTTCAGGTGTTAAAAGGCCTTTGTAAACGATGGTCTGGCTTGAAAGACTGGCAAAATAAAAATCAAAACCTTCCGTTACTCCCCAGTTTTCAGCCTGTTTACGAATGACATACAATTTTCGTTCAAAAGACAAATTGTCCTTCAGATCAGAACTTGCGCCAATAAATACTTGACGGACAAACGGACAGCTTTTTTGCGCTACTGTTCCGATTTTTCCGACATTTACAGGTACAGTTCTCCAACCAAGAACGACTTGGCCTTCTTGTTCAATCAGTGCATTGATTTGCTTTTCGATTTTTTTTCTTTCATCTTCCTTCTGTGAGAAAAAGACCATTCCTACCCCGTAACGCCCTTTTTCCGGCAGATTGATGTCTTTGCACTTTTTCCTAAAGAAAGCATCAGGGATTTGAACCAGTAAGCCGGCTCCGTCTCCTGTATCCGGATCACTGCCTTGGCCTCCTCTGTGGTCTAGCTGGCAAAGCATCTTAAGCCCTTGTTTGACGATGTCGTGAGTCTGCTTGCCCTTTAAGTGCGCATATAGGCCGATTCCGCATGCATCATGTTCAAATTCAGGACGGTAGAGACCTTGAGCTTTTGGCATTTGATTGTACGTCATAATTCCTCTCCCCCGATCAATTTCCGATAATACCGGTCATAAAATCTAACACTCTATAATCATTGTAGGTTTTCAAAACGATATAAACAATATATAATTTAGATCAAAAGAATCTCAAAATGAGATAGATGGATGTGAGACAAACATGGAGCTGCGCCAACTGCGTTATTTTATGGAGGTGGCTGAAAGAGAACACGTTTCAGAAGCCGCTGATCATTTGCATGTGGCCCAATCAGCAATCAGCAGACAAATTGCAAATCTTGAAGAAGAATTAAATGTGACTTTATTTGAACGTGAAGGGAGAAATATCAAACTCACGCCGATCGGAAAAGAATTTTTAATTCATGTGAAAACGGCGATGAAAGCCATCGATTATGCGAAAGAACAAATTGATGAGTATCTCGACCCGCATCGCGGAACGGTAAAGATCGGCTTTCCTACAAGCCTTGCCAGCCAGCTTTTGCCGACTGTCATTTCAGCATTTAAAGAAGAATACCCGCACGTCGAATTTTTGCTGCGCCAAGGCTCCTATAAGTTTCTGATTGAAGCTGTCAGAAACCGCGATATTGATTTGGCTTTATTAGGGCCGGTGCCGACGAATTTCCCTGACATAGCAGGGAAAATTTTATTCACAGAAAAAATTTACGCGCTTGTTCCATTAAATCATCCGCTTGCCAAACAAAAAACGGTTCATTTAATTGATTTGCGCAACGACCAATTTGTATTGTTCCCGGAAGGATTTGTACTCAGGAAGATGGCAATCGATACTTGCAAACAAGCCGGCTTTGCTCCTCTCGTTTCTACGGAGGGTGAGGATTTGGATGCGATCAAAGGATTAGTGTCCGCAGGAATGGGCGTTACCCTTCTGCCTGAAAGCACTTTTGCTGAAACGACACCTCGTTTTACTGTGAAAATTCCAATTGAGTTCCCTCAAGTAAAACGGACTGTCGGGATCATTAAACCAAAAAACAGAGAGCTTGCTCCGTCTGCGAATGACTTTTATGAGTTTGTCATTCAATTCTTCTCTAAGCTGGAGCAGTATCAATAAAAAAACGAACCCGAGCTTCTATAAAAGAAGCTTCGGGTTTTTTACTGCAAATTAATTTACAGGCAAAGATAAATCTACATGGCAAACAAATGCTTCCTGATCAATCACAGCTTTGTTTATCAATTCTTCCTTCTTTTCCGGTTCTTGAAGCTGTACAGAAGAATAATTGACGATTCCGAGCCCGATTTCTGCCCCTTGTGAATCCATCAGCCGAACAACTGATCCGCTTTTGAATTTTCCTTTAATCTCCTGTACACCGTCCAGATATAAACTCGATTGGCCGTTTGTTATTTTTCGGGAATAATCATCTGATAAAATCATTTCACCTTCCGGGCCGGAATTAAAAGCGATCCACTGCTCCTTTTGATTCAACGGAAGCGTTCCCTCTGCTTCAAAATAGGTGCCTTCCGCTACTTCATGAACGGCTTGATATAAAATATCACCTGCATCTGCCTGACCAAGAAATCCTTTAATTCCGGATGCCATTACGATTTTAAACGCATCAAGCTTAGAGCGCATACCGCCAGTGCCGACGCCGCTGCCAGTGTCACCTGCACACGCTTCGATGTCAGGCGTTATTTCACTTACCCGCTCCATCCTTTTCGCTTCTGGATTTGTACGCGGATTGCCGTCATATAATCCGTCGATATCTGATAAAATCACAAGCATATCTGCATCAATTAATCCGGCGACTTTTGCTGCGAGCGTATCATTGTCGCCAAACTTGAGCCGATTGACGGTAACTGTATCATTTTCGTTGATAATCGGGATGATGCCGCGTTCGAGAAGTACATTCATTGTATTCCGGACATTGTTATATCGATATTCATCAGAAAAATCGCTTCTCGTAATTAAAATTTGGGATGCAACATAGCCGTGTGCCAAAAACAGCTTTGAATAAGCTTCCATCAGCAGGCCCTGGCCGATTGAGGCTGATGCTTGTTTTTCCGGAAGCTTTTCGGGTCTTCGGATAAATCCGAGCTTCCGATATCCCGCCGCCACTGCGCCTGAGGAAACCAAAATCACTTCATAGCCGGCGTCTTTGAGTTTGACGACTTGGTCGACCAACGCTTCTAATTTTCGAATGCTGATTTCTCCATGAAGGCTTGTTAATGAACTGCTTCCAATCTTCACAACGACTCTTTTCATGTTTGTATCAGGCGTCACTTTATCACTCCTGATAGCGGTGCCGCTGTTTTTTCGATATCGTCGCTGATTTCCTTTGAACGCTTAGCCGCATGCTTAATCGCTTGAGAAATCGCTTCTCCGCCGCCGCTCTTTTTCAAGGCTTGCAGCCCGGCAGCAGTCGTTCCGTTCGGTGACGTGATATTGTCTCTTAAGACCTCAGGCTGTTCTCCTGTTTCCATGAGCATTTTTGCGGCACCTAAAAGCGTCTGTGCGCCGATGCTTCGAGATAACTGTTTATCGAGGCCCGCTTCCTCGCCTGTCTTTTCAATGAATTCCATTAAATAATAAAAATACGCGGGGCCGCTGCCGGCAATTCCGGTGAATATGTCCATTTGATTTTCTTGGATGGTATAGACTTCACCCATGCATCCGAGCAATGCTTCAGCCAGCTTTTGCAGGTCTTCTGACACATACTTGCCAAGCGCAATGGCTGTTGCAGAAGCACCGATCATACTGGAGGTGTTGGGCATCACCCTGACAACCGGCTGTTGATTAAGCAATGATTGTTCAATAAAAGAGGTGGTTATGCCGGCAAGGACCGACAAGATTAATTGATGGGGTTGAATACGTGTTTTTAGTGATGACAGAGCGCTTTCGGCGTCTTTTGGCTTCATTGCCAAGATGAGCACATCCATGTCTTCAATACACATTTGGTTCGGTGAGGCGCCTTTGATTCCATATTGAAGTTCAAGTTCAGCTAATCGCTCTGTATTGCTGCGGTTTGTAACGCAGATGTTTTGTTTCGGGATTTTGTTGGCACGAACGATACCTGATATCATTCCTTCCGCCATAGATCCTGCTCCTATAAAGGCTACTTTTTTTTGATCAAAGATCGGTAACATCTCCTTTGTTCGCTTTTTTGTTCGCATTTTCACACGTTTAAAATGTTACCACGTGAGGAAATGATGTCAAGTGTGAAGGTCATCATTGATTTGTATTGTTTCTTTTCGACAAATATGTATAATGTAAAGCAGAAAACACCCGATGCACACTGCTGCGCGGGTGTTTGTTTCTATTAAAAATTATCTGAGAGCGCTTTTTCAATCAGTTTTTTACAGCGGTCCAGCTCAACCTTCAGCTGTTTTTTATATAGTTTGGCAGCCTCGTAATCTTTAAATTGATAGAGTACGACTTCCTGGAGCTTAGCCCCTTCTTTTTTTACTTTGATTTGCTTTAATATCCCGTCATCAAGAAGCTCATGCAAAGACCGGTATACTTCTGTGTGATTTGGTTTAAATCCAATCTCTTTAAATTCAGACCGAAGCACCTCAAGCAGCTTTAGTCCGTAAAGTCTTTCTTGCTCTGTCATCGTTATCATATAAAGTTTTAAAAATGCGCGCTGTTTAACTAAAAAGCCAGTTGAACTTCTTTTTTCCTCTTTCATCATATGCACCCCTTCTTCTGTCACTGAGAACACTAT
>NZ_JAVAXX010000097.1:0-19952 GCF_042709275.1 Bacillus sp. LR_5
TTTTGGTTCCAATTATGACAAAAGCGGAGATTGCGGAAGCTGATACATCATCAGAATTGATTGTCAGCGAAGCAAAAATCCTGCTTGGATATCAGTATAAATATGGCGGGGAAACGCCGAAAGAGGGTTTCGATCCATCAGGATTGATACAATATGTGTTCAGTAAGGCTGATATTCATCTGCCGAGATCTGTAAACGACCAGTATAAAATCGGAACAGCTGTAAAGCCGGAAAACCTGAAGCCGGGTGATATTTTGTTTTTCAAGAAAGAGGGAAGCACCGGCACTGTTCCGACACATGACGCCCTTTATATCGGAGACGGCCAAATGGTTCACAGTACACAGTCAAAAGGGGTTATCATCACCAATTACAAAAAAAGCAGCTATTGGAGCGGAACTTATATCGGGGCGAGACGAATCGCTGCCGATCCGGCAACGGCTGATGTTCCTGTCGTTCAGGAGGCTGAAAAATATATCGGTGTCCCATATGTGTTTGGCGGAAGCACGCCGTCAGAGGGCTTTGATTGCTCGGGGCTTGTGCAATATGTGTTTCAACAGGCACTCGGCATTTATCTGCCGCGATCAGCCGAACAGCAGTGGGCAGTGGGCGAGAAGGTAGCCCCTCAGAACATAAAGCCTGGTGATGTCGTCTATTTCAGCAATACGTATAAAACGGGAATTTCACATGCAGGCATTTATGCGGGCGCAGGCAGGTTCATCCAGGCGAGCAGGTCAGAAAAAGTAACCATTTCCTATTTGTCAGAGGATTACTGGAAATCGAAGATGACGGGTATTCGCCGATTTGACAACCTGACAATCCCGAAAGAAAATCCGATTGTTTCCGAAGCGACGCTTTATGTCGGAGAAGTGCCTTACAAACAGGGCGGAGTAACACCTGAGACAGGATTTGATACAGCTGGATTTGTCCAATATGTATACCAGAAAGCAGCTGGCATTTCCCTGCCTCGATACGCAACAAGCCAGTACAATGCCGGAACTAAGATTGAGAAGGCGGACCTGAAGCCGGGAGACATTGTGTTCTTTCAATCAACAAGCTTAAATCCCTCCATCTATATCGGAAACGGACAAGTTGTTCATGTCACATTATCAAACGGCGTGACCATCACCAATATGAACACGAGCACATATTGGAAGGATAAATACGCAGGAAGTATACGGGTGCAATAAAAGAAAAAGACTCCAATCTCTGGAGTCTTTTCTTTATGCATATTGTCCTGAAAGAAGCTGGTCTATAAAGTAGGCCACACCATTTTCGTCATTGCTTTTTGTGACAAAGGTGCTTTTTTCTTTTAATTCATCAATCGCATTTTCCATGGCGATACGGTGTCCGGCGACTTCAAACATGGATAAATCGTTTGGACTATCGCCGATCGCATAGATATCCTGTGGTTCAATTCCGTATATGTCAGCCAGCTTTGTTAACGCGCGTCCTTTTCCTGACGAGGCCGGCAGGATTTCGATAATATGTTTTCCTGAAGAGGTTTGCGCCAGTTTTTTATGATGCTTCAGTTCTTCCTTCGCTTGTTTCAGCTTGTCCATATCAAAGGAGAAGCAAAGAAGCTTATAAATGTTTTCACCGCCCTCAAAAACCGATTCGATATGAGGGATTGGTTTAATGCCAAACTGTTTGAATTGAGTCATGGCTCCTTGCCACAAGTCATCCGTCTGCTCGTTTGGGTTTGCGCTCTTTAGAATGTCAAGCTCCGCGTGCAGCTTAGCTTCGCCATCAAAAGGAGAAAGCAGATGGTCATCTGTATATACCTCAAAGTAAATGTTTTTTGAAAGTAAGTAATCAGCAATCGCTTTACCGGCTTCCTGATCCATTAATGTCCGGCTGATCAAACGGTAACCCGTGTCGTGGATCGTACCGCCATTAGCTGCAATGATAGGGATGTCCAAGTCATCCAGCAGCGCTTTTACATCAAATGTCGCTCTTCCCGTGCAAATGGTGACGAGGATGCCGGCATCAACGGCCCGCTTGATCGCCTCTCTGTTTTCCGCAGAAATGACGCTTTCTTTATTCAGTAATGTTCCGTCTAGATCAATCGCAATACATTTCATATGTAGGGGAACCTCCTTAAAAATGAAGCTGCTTCGTGTAGTATGTTCAGCTTGCCTGTGAAACATAATCCATATAAATTAAGGCTAAACGTTACTTTGATAATTTTCAACAAGGAAATATGTAAAACGGGATGGCGTAATCGCCATCCCGTTCATTATACACCTAAATCGTTTTGCAGCTCTTCTTTAACTTCCTGCAGCTTTTGCTGATTCAATTTGAAATAATAAACTCCGGCAGGTTCATAATCATAACCCGTCAGCTGAATAGACTCAACTGATTTCAATGAAGTGATGAACGGGAACAGGCCGATGGCATCTTTAAGGGATAAGTTCATTTTTAAATTTTGCCCCATCGTATCCACAATATCATCATAAGCCGGAATTGAGCTTAATGATTTTGATTTATCTATAATGGCGCTCAGCACTTCCATTTGTCTTTGCCCGCGTAAAAGGTCACTGTCCGCTTTACGTGTTCTTACGTAAGCGAGCGCTTCTTCCCCATCAAGCGTATGTGTTCCTTTTTGAAGAACGACTTTACCTTTTGTATCTTTTTTGATTTGCTGAATGACTTTATCGCTTTTTACAGTTACTTTGACGCCATTTAACTCGTTTACGACGTCTTCAAAAGCCGTGAAATTGCTTTCTACGACATAATCGACGGGAATATCCAGCATTTCTTCAACTGTTTTCACAGTCAAGTCAACGCCGCCGTAAGCGTGAGCATGTGTGAATTTATCATACCCGTGGCCTGGGATGTTTACATAGGCGTCACGCGGAATGCTCAGCATTTTAGCTGTTTTTTCTTTTCGATTAAATGTAACCAGCACATTCGCGTCACTTCTTGCCTGATCGACGGTCTCGCCGTTTTTCTCCCTGGCATCAATTCCTAAGAGCAATACAGAAAAAGAATCTTTTCCAGGATCAAATTCTTTGATCCGTTTTACAGATTGTTCTCCGCGTGCAAGGCTGACATGAGCTTCCTTAGAAGCATTGTTCAGCTTTACAAAAGCATAGGCGCCGACAGAGCCTGCCGCAATGACTAAAAAAGCCATTAATCCGGCAACAACTTTCACCCATTTTTTTAGTTTTCTTTTTTTCTTTCTGCGCTGTGATCGTTCTTCCATATATCAATACCTCACGTTTCTTTAATATTTGAAGCGTACCATTCTATTTGCCATGGGGCAACTCCTCGAAAGACATTTTTCGATAAATATTCCTATATTTATAAGTTCTTGTTTTTGAAAATTGATAACGATAATGTGCTGAATCACCTTATATTGGACGCCGCAGCAGGTAAAATGTTTCGGCGACATTGAAAAAAATACAAGTAAATGATTGGAAAACTTATGATCAGCAAAATAAAAAGGTTTAATGGCCGGAAAAAGAGGCTAAAAGATTTCTAAAAAAATCCCACAGACAATGTCATTGCAGCTGATGGAGAAAGGGAGTCATCTTTATGAAAAAGCAGTCAAATATATGGCTTTATTTTTTCGGAGCTCTTGGAGGCGCGTTATATGGCTATGATACCGGAGTGATTTCCGGAGCTATTTTATTTATGAAAAAGGAGTTAGGCTTAAACGCGTTTACAGAAGGTCTTGTTGTCAGCTCCTTGCTGGTTGGGGCGATATTGGGCTCAGGAGCGGCCGGCAAGCTGACTGACCGTTTCGGAAGAAAAAAAGCAATTATGGCAGCCGCGCTGCTGTTTTGTATAGGCGGTCTTGGTGTGGCACTGGCCCCAAATACAGGAGTCATGGTGCTGTTTCGCATCATTTTGGGACTTGCAGTCGGAACATCGACGACAATCGTGCCCCTTTATTTATCTGAACTGGCGCCAAAACATAAACGCGGGGCGCTGTCATCACTGAATCAGCTGATGATCACGGTCGGCATCCTTCTTTCTTACATTGTCAATTACATATTTGCCGATGCCGAAGCGTGGCGCTGGATGCTTGGATTGGCTGCTGTGCCGTCCTTGCTCTTGCTTATTGGCATTTTGTTTATGCCGGAGAGCCCGCGCTGGCTGTTCACGAATGGCGAAGAAAGCAAAGCGAAGAAAATTCTTGAAAAATTGCGTGGCACAAAAGATATTGATCAGGAAATACATGATATAAAAGAAGCGGAAAAGCAGGATGAAGGCGGCCTGAAGGAGCTGTTCGATCCATGGGTGCGCCCAGCGCTTATTGCAGGTTTGGGACTCGCTTTTTTGCAGCAATTTATCGGAACGAATACGATCATCTACTATGCGCCAAAGACCTTTACAAACGTCGGATTCGGAAACTCCGCTTCGATTTTAGGCACGGTCGGAATCGGCACAGTCAATGTTCTCATGACATTAGTAGCGATTAAAATTATCGACAAGATTGGAAGAAAGCCGTTACTGCTATTCGGGAATGCGGGCATGGTGATCAGCTTGATCGTTCTCGCTTTAGTAAATCTCTTTTTCGATAACACTCCGGCTGCCTCATGGACGACCGTCATTTGTTTAGGCGTGTTTATCGTTGTCTTTGCGGTCAGCTGGGGACCGGTTGTGTGGGTGATGCTTCCTGAATTGTTCCCGCTTCACGTCAGAGGAATCGGGACCGGTGTTTCGACCTTAATGTTGCACGTTGGGACACTGATTGTTTCATTAACCTATCCAATATTAATGGAAGCGATCGGAATCAGTTATTTATTCCTGATTTATGCCGCGATCGGTATCATGGCGTTCTTATTTGTCCGATTTAAAGTGACAGAGACAAAGGGAAAAAGCCTTGAAGAAATTGAGCAGGATTTACGGGACAAAAACGGACAGGGAGGATCGGCCGGAAAACAGCAGACTGTCGGAACATAAAAAAGGGTGCGCGATCATGCGCACCCTTTTGATTGCTTACTTTCCCACCGTGCCAAAGTTAATGATTTTAAAAGAAATATCGTACTTAAAATCAGTCTCAGAAAATATTTCATCCCAATGCCCTTTTACTTTATTCCAGTAGTCAGGGTGTTGAATCCTTATGTGGTCTGATAAAAAGACCGGATCGGTTTTATACTCGTGCTGCAGTTTATCCATTACCTGCTTTACATCTCGTTCAAGCTTTTTTTCAAAAATGTTTTCCAGCCTGTGCAAATAACTTTTGCTAAAGGAGTTTTCATTCGGGTTTTGGTCTTCTGTCAGGATGCCCTTCGTTTTAACAGAAATATGAAAGATAGGCTTTCCGTTTTCAATGATAGGCTTAATTTTGGTTTTCGACTTTTTGATTTCAAACGTAATCGGATGTCCTTTATCTGTCGTCGGCATGACACCGCCTTGGATCGTCCCCATGACCCATGACAGTGTTTGGGTTTCATCAGCTGAAAGAAACCCAACGAGTTTATTGCTGCCCCTTTTGATAATGCCTGCTCCGTCATACTTGGCTTTTCCCTTTTCGTTTTTCACGGCTTGAATAAGATAACTGTACCCGTTCTGAGAGTAGACAGAAGCTCTTCCGATGCGCAGCGGTATCATAATCTTACCGTTATATCCGCTGTGAGTTGTCAAATCAATCAGTTTTTCGGAGGGCATCGGCTGCTGCTGATTGGGGTTTCCTTTTGTGAGAACATCAGCTGCATTCCCTCTGGCTGCCATCAAATAGCTGCTTCGCCGCAGCTCATCATCTCGGATAAAGTGGTTGAGGACTTGGTCTACATTTTGATTCCTCATCAGTTTTTCTCCCAGAAGAATGACTTTTAAATGATCGCTATAAACAGGAGGGTCCTTGATGGATACATCACTGACTGCTTCCAGAATCGTTTTCCCGTGGGACGTCACATTGACAAATTCGGGTTTTCCGGATGCTTGGCTGTCTTCGCTTTGGGGAAGAAGGTTTTGATACGTCAGTTTGTACTGGTGATCATCTGTCTCATCGATCGCCAGCCCTCTGGCGAAGGATAGTTGCTCGATATCTTTGACATCCCAGCACCCGCAGAGGACCAGCAGCATAAAAAACATGACGGAGAATTTTGTTGCTGTTTTCATTGTAGCTGCCCCCTCCCTAATTTTTTCTGTATCCAGCTTAAAAACCAGACGAAGAATGGAATTGTAATCACAATTAAGAAAGCATATCCAAGAAGCGTCCCGTAATAAAACACGTCATTCAAGTCCTTGGGATACATCGTTATGAAAAACGTCGCAGCCAGCATTGCAGTCAGCAGCCATGCATTGTTTTTATTTTTCAGATGAAAGATTTCCGTTAACCCGATATGGGCGCCTTTAAAGGATCCGAGCATACAGGCAAATTGCTGGACTGTCCAGGTCAGCTGTAAGAACAAATCAAATCGTTCAATAAAAATACCCGGAACCTCTAATGCGTGAATAAGGGAAATGGTCGGCCATGTCACCGTTTTTGCCTCAGCCACAGTCATACAGCCAATCACAATGAGCAAAGTAATGCTGTAGAACAATGTGGAAGTCGCGATGCCCAGAGCAACAGCCTTTTTCACTTGCTTTGGATCTCTCATAAAGGGGACCAGGTAAAAAATGATTTCAAATCCGGAGAAATATAATAATGTTTTTGGGAATAAAGAGAAAAAGCTTTGATAGCCTCCTTCAAATACCGGCCGGATAAAATCAAGCTGGAACAAGCGAAAGCTGAACATCAGAAGCATCATAAAAATAATAAGGGTTATAGGAAAAATATAAGCGTATACTTTTGCAATTGAATAAACGCCTCCGCCTACATGATAGATGGCAACTGCAAGAAATATAAACACCACAACTGCCATTGGCGTATTTTTCAACAAAAAGAATCCGACAACCTCTCCCAAAATCCGAGCTTGAAAGCAAACAATCCCAATGAAATATAGACAGATATATAAATTCAATAGAAAGCCGATGAATGTTCCAGCTACAATGCTGTTGAGCTTAAAAAGAGTTTTTCCGCTGTTTTTTTGAAGAAAAGGCAAAAAAAGCAGAGCGATGATAATAAAAATAACGCCCTGGAGCAGTATCATTAGCCATCCGCTCGGACTGCCGGTTTCGGCGGCTGAGCGGGGAAGGGTCAGCACCCCGGCACCAATCAATGTGCTGCTGATCATAATGAGCGTCTGCATAAATGTCAGTTTATGCTCTGATTTCCTCATAGCCATCACCTTTGTCTGATGTTATCTTCGGGATCGTTTCGTGTCGGTCTTCTTTTTAAAAACATCGTGGGAATACGGATGACTGTGTCTTTCAAATCCTGTCCAGGCTGCGCCATGATCGGGATAATGTAATCCTGTCCAAAGCTTTTCAGGCGCATGAGATGGCCGATCACAAACAGATAAACCATTATAACGCCATACATGCCAAGCGCTGTTGCACTTATCATAACCCCGATCCGAATGATCCGCAGCGGAAAGTTATAGGCGTATGAAGGAACGGTAAAGGATGCCAGTGCTGTGACAGAAACGACAATGACCATAAGCGCACTGACAATTTGCGCCTGAACAGCTGCCTGTCCGATGACAACGCCGCCGATAAGGCCAATTGTCTGTCCAATCGGCTTAGGCAATCTTAATCCGGCTTCTCGAATCAATTCGATCGTAAAGATCATGATAAAGGCCTCTACAAAAGGCGGGAATGGTACGTTAAGCCTGCTGCCTGCAATGGAAATGGCCATTCTAGTCGGCAATAGCCCGGTGTGAAAAGAAACGAGAGAAATATACAGACCGGGCAAATAAATGGTGATCAGGATGCTGGAATAACGAAGAAGGCGTACAAGTGACATTGGGATCCAGCGCTGGCTGTAATCATCGGGCGAATGAATAAATTCGTCAACCGTAGCCGGTACAATCAAAGCAAACGGCGTACCATCCACTAATATGGACACTCGCCCTTCTAATAGAGAACTTTCGACCCGGTCCGGTCGTTCTGTGCTTAATATTGTGGGGAAAATTGAAAATGGTTCGTCTTCAATCAGCTGTTCAAGCGTCCCCGATTCCGGCAAATTATCTATATTGACTGATTTCAGCCTTTTAAACACTTCTTTGACGACATAATCTGGGGCGATATCCTGAATATAAGCGACAGCGATTTTCTTTTTGGTCCTTTTTCCGAGTGTCATTTCTTTGATGACGAGATTAGGATCACTCGTCCGTTCACGCAAAAGCGCCGTGTTTGTCCGCAGTTTTTCAATAAATCCTATTTTAGGGCCGCGTTCCACGACTTCGGAGGAGGGTTCATCAAGACTGCGTGTTGCGACTGACTTGGTGTCGAAAGCTAATCCTCCGCGATAGCCATCAGCGAGCAAAATGGCTTGCCCTGAAAAAACGAGCTGCTCTATTTCTTTCATTGTAGAAACAACGCTGTGGTGAAAGCCGAAAAAAAAGGCGGATAAGTCTTCAATCGAGCATTCCTTATGGGCTAACGCCTCTTTTTGTAAAGGAGAAATGACGTATTGCGCCAGCATTTTATTCTCTGTCAGACCGTCAATATACAGTAAACACGCCTTTTGTCTGCTATCTCCGAAAGCAAATGTATAAAACATCATATCGTCGTTTTGTCCCAATGTTTTTTTCAGTTTGTCTAAATTGTTCTGGAGATCAGAGTCGATTTGCATAGTTTTTCTCCTTCGTAAACAGATTGACGGTTTTTATTAATTTGTATCAAAAAAGGAGAATTATTCTTATCGAGGAAAAGGCTGAAACAAAGCTTCTTTTCGACGTGATATAATAGATAGGAAGCGTTTTCTTTGAAGGGGTAATGAAAAGATGATGCTTTGTACATATGTTGTCATCGGAAAAAGGCAGCTTATACGGGCGTTTGTAAGAGGGGCGCACCGGGAAAATGATGATCAGTTATTTACAGGGGAGGGGTACGGATCATGACGCAATCACCGATTTTTCTAACGCCTGTGTTTAAAGAAAAAATCTGGGGCGGAACCGCTTTACGAGATAGATTTGGATACAGTATTCCTTCAGAATCAACGGGGGAATGCTGGGCCATTTCCGCTCATCCAAAAGGACCGAGCACTGTTGCAAATGGCCCGTATAAAGGAAAGACATTGATCGAGCTTTGGGAAGAGCACCGTGAAGTATTCGGCGGCGTAGAGGGGGATCGGTTCCCGCTTCTGACAAAGCTGCTGGATGTGAAGGAAGATACGTCAATTAAAGTTCACCCTGATGATTACTATGCCGGAGAAAACGAAGAGGGAGAACTCGGCAAGACGGAATGCTGGTACATTATCGACTGTAAGGAAAACGCAGAAATCATTTACGGGCATACGGCCCACTCAAAAACCGAACTTGTCACAATGATCAACAGCGGTGACTGGGAGGGCCTGCTGCGAAGAATCAAAATTAAACCGGGTGATTTCTATTATGTGCCGAGCGGAACGCTGCACGCATTGTGCAAGGGGGCCCTTGTTTTAGAGACTCAGCAAAATTCAGATGCCACATACCGGGTGTACGATTATGACCGTCTTGATAGCAACGGAAGTCCGAGAGAGCTTCATTTTGCCAAAGCGGTCAATGCCGCCACGGTTCCCCATGTGGACGGGTATATAGATGAATCGACCGAATCAAGAAAAGGCATAACCATTAAAACGTTTGTTCAAGGGGAATATTTTTCGGTGTATAAATGGGACATCAATGGCGAAGCTGAAATGACTCAGGATGAATCCTTTCTGATTTGCAGCGTGATAGAAGGAAGCGGTTTGCTCAAGTATGAGGACAAAACATGTCCGCTCAAAAAAGGTGATCACTTTATTTTGCCGGCTCAAATGCCCGATTTTACGATAAAAGGAACTTGTACCCTTATCGTGTCTCATATTTAAACTTAATCTCACTTCGAGGTTAAGTTTTTTTTATTAGAAAATGGAAGTGATTCACCTATAAATGAAGCATGCGCGTGCCGATAAATAAACTAGTTTTATATACTCATAGAATAAGAAAGAGGAGAAGGAATGAAAAAGAGACTAATCGCACCTATGCTTCTATCCGCCGCGTCCCTTGCCTTTTTTGCCATGTCTGGTTCTGCCCAGGCAGCCGCGTATACCGACTACTCACTATATAAAGTAGAGCCGTCGAATACGTTCAGTACAGAAAGCCAAGCCTCACAAGCTGTCGCCAAACTGGAAAAAGATACTGGCTGGGATGCATCCTATCAGGCTTCAGGCACAACAACGACCTACCAAATTTCCGCCTCAGGCATTCATAGCGAATCAGAAGCGAAAGCAATACTGAGCGGACTCGCCAAACAGACATCGATTACAGGAACGTCAAGTCCTGTTGGAAGCAAACAGCCATATGTCACCATCTCGTCAGGTGCCATCTCCGGAGAAAAACAGGCCAACACTATCCTAGCAAAGCTGAAACAGGAGACGGGAGTGGCTGGCGCTGTAAAAGCTTACGGAGCAGCTCAGCCCTATATGAACGTCATGACATCAGACATTGCTGATGAGACAAAAGTCAAGGCGCTTATCCAGAGCCTGGCCAAGCAAACGGGGATTAAAAGCTCGTATCAGCCCATCACACACACGGTGTCTGTCACAACCATTCAGTCTGGCACAATCGTGGGAGACAGCAGAGCAGCGCAGATCAAAAACGCCTTCCAAAAGGAATCTGGGCTGCAGGCATCATTAAAGGAAACAGTGAAAGGGCAAGCCTATTATACGTTTACAACTGCTGCCATTTCAGGTGAAGCCAATGCCAAAACTCTATTGCAGCAGCTGAAACAGAGCACTGGCATCACAGGCAGCTACAAGTCCATCAATCAAAAAACAACCGTTGAGTCATACAATGTCCAATCAGCTTATTTCAAAGGGCTGAGTACAGTAAAGGACGCCATCAGCCAAATCAAGAAAAACACTGGCGTATCCGGCAGTTATCAACAGGTTGGAAAAAGCACATCATATACCGTGAATATGAAGGGTATAACAAAACAGCAGCTCCAAAAAATAGACACTTTCTTTAAAAAGAAAAAATGGCATTACACGTCATCCAGCGTCAAAAAAACGACAACGTCTGCAGCTTATCAAATCACGACGGCAAAGATGTTAGGCGAGCAGCAAGCAAACAAAGCAGCAGCCTTCTTTGCTCAGAAAAAAGTAAAAGCTGCAAAAACAGCAGCTGGATCAACAGCAGAAAATCAATATCAGCTCATCTCAGAAGAAACATCAGATCAAGCAAAAGTCACAAAGGGCTTGAACATATTAAAGAAAAATCAGCTGAGTGCTTCTGCGAAATCCGTCAAAAAACAAATAGCTGACACGTTTAAAATCACAACCGAATCTCTGCTTGATCAAACGAAAGTCAATCAGGCACTCACGTTTTTCAAATCGAATCATATATCAGCAGCAAGCCAGAAAACCGGTCAGACAGCTGCGAGCAGCTATCAAATCACAACTGAAGCTATCATCAGCCAAGAAGAGATTGACCGCGTTTTAACATTTTTCAAACAAAATCATATCGCAGTCACAACATCAAAAACAGGCCAGACAGCATATACACAATACAAAATCGTGACAACACAGCTCAGCAGCAAAACAGCATTGAATAATGGGTTAACCTATCTTAAATCGAAAAGTGTAACCCCCAGCTACACAACGAAAAGCAATACGCTTTATAAAATCAGCGTAAATGAGCAGTTCACAGGCAATGATACAGCTGCTGCGGCATCAACGAAGCTAAAACAATTATACGGATGGACATCATCTATCGTGAAGATCAAAAACGGCCCGCAAATCATGAAAACAAATTACAATCTCTCGCTTCGTGATATGGTCCAAAAACAAATGACAGTAAGTCCGCAAACAGACGGAGCGGCTTACGTATCGCTCACGTACATTAATACAGCAACATCAACCGTTACGGCTGATGTACTAAATATCCGGTCAACGCCGGAAGTAAGCCCGACAAACGTGATCGGCCAATTTAAAAAAGCCGATAAAGTGAAAGTCATCGGACAGATAAACGGCTGGGCTAAGATCAATTTGGGCTGGCGAAACGCAAGCAGTGATGAAGTAGTTCAATACGTGGATCCGAATAACTTTTCCAGAGACAGCAAATACTACTTCCAATTTCTCAAGCTGTCACAGACAGCGGGCCTCAGCGTTACTGAGGTTAATCAGAAAGTGCTTGCGGGTAAAGGCATCCTGACAGGGAGAGCAAAGGCATTTATCGATGCCGCCAATCAATATAGCATCAACGAACTGTATTTAATCTCACACGCTCTTCTTGAAACAGGAAACGGGACATCCGCCTTAGCCAATGGATTAACCTATAACGGAAAAACCGTATACAACATGTATGGAATTGGAGCATACGACAGCAATCCGAATTACTACGGAGCCAAATATGCGTACGAGCAGGGCTGGTTCACACCTGAAGCGGCCATTATCGGCGGAGCTAAATTCATAGGCTCATCGTATATCCACAACACAGCTTACAATCAGGACACACTGTACAAAATGAGATGGTCAGCTACAGCGACACATCAATACGCAACAGACATCGGCTGGGCGTACAAACAAGTAAACCGCATGTACAGCCTATATTCATTGCTGGACGGCTATACACTTTACTTTGATGTTCCGGAATATCGATAAAAAAAACACCTTTTGCGGCTGCAAAAGGTGTTTTTGATTTATCTTTTAAGAACTTTAACCTCTGATGGCTCTTCTTCCTGAGGGAAAACAATTTGATCGACGACTCGCTCACTTGCTTTTCCATCAAGATCATCGAAGAAATAATGAACAAATGAATCAATTTGCTCAAAGTTATACTTCTCTTCTTTAATGATCGAAATCATTTGCTCAGACGTTTTCGCAAGAGGGCCAGGAATAAAGTCAAAGTAATCGTAATAGAAATCACGTTTGCGAATATAATCATCTACATCATAGCTGAAGAAGATCATTGGTTTATTTAATAAAGCATACTCAAAGCAAACAGAAGAGTAATCCGTTATCAGAATATCTGTTACGAGCAATAGCTCGTTAATTTCCCTGAACGAAGAGAAATCATAAAAGAAATCGCTGTACTGATAAGGTATATTGGCATCGTTTCGTACGAATGGATGAATTTTGAATAAGAAGATATATTCATCCTTTAACTCTCGATACAGACGGTCAAAATCAAGCACTTCAAAAGGATAATGAGCTGATTGCTGACCGTTTCCGCGGAAGGTTGGAGCAAAAAGAATGACCTTTTTGTCCTTTAGAAACGGATATTCCGTGTAAAGGCGTTCTTTTACAAATGCCTTCTTCGCTTCATCAAAGAAAAAGTCTGTTCGCGGTACGCCCGTAGCAATGACGTTCTCAATGTCTACCCCAAAGCCCTCTGCGTAGTGCTTCCGTATATTTTCAGAGCTGACAATAACCTTCGTGTAGTTTCTATGGTTTTTCGAATGCGGTGACGGTCCTCCTGGCAGACCGATTCGGCTGTAGCCGAATGTCTTAAAGGCGCCGACAGCATGCCACAGCTGGACAAGGTCCGCATTTTTACGGATTTTTAACGGATAAATAATCGGATAAAAATCATCTATAAAAATGATTTTGCTTGTCGCAAAATGATAAGCCATCGACATCAGTTCAGACAGGCTTTTTCTATCTCGAATGCTGCTCTTTAAGAAAAATTTGAAATCAAAATTTTCTTCACGTTTCAGCAGCTCTTCATAAACAAATTCGAAGTTTCCTGTCATATCAAGCCGGCTGTCAGAAGCAAAGACAATTTTATTAGACTTAATTGGAAGCAGGCGGAATACATCATAAGCAAAATGGAATAAGCTTGTATTCAGCTTGCGCAAAAAGCGGTTTGCCTCTTTTCCAGTATCCAGCTCCAAAAGGCTCGGATCAATTTCCTGCAGTTTGTTGCAAGACAAATTAATCGTCTTTTCGCCCTCATCATAATTAACGATTAAATTGAACTTCATCAGCTTTTTAGCAGAATGAAATTCCATTTTTGTGGCATACACATCATTAGAAAGGAAATTACTTACATTTCCGACTGTATGCACTTCCTGATGTTTTACATTTTGGTCATCTACAGCTTCAATCTCGAGAAACAGCTTATACTCGCCTTGCGGAAGAGGTTTGTCATTCATCAGCTTAGAAAAGTTAATCTGCTGTGAAAATCCTGCCCACTTATAGGCTCCTGGCACATTTGAAGTATCAATTGACAGCTTATCTACCGGAACATCCCGCAGTGAAACAGCTGTAAATAAAACACCGTTGTTCACCAATAATAAACGTTTTCGAACCTGATCCTCTTTTTGAAGCGGCAGGCCCTTGATATACATATAACCCGCAATTTTTAGAATTGACCCATTCCAAGAAAACTCAGAAATCTTTCTGACAGGGACTTGCTGGTTTTCTTCAATTCGCTTCGTTTTATCAAATAGAGAAAAAACCCTGTTATCAGCTGGATGGACAATGACAGCTGCATTTTCTTTTTGCGTTTTCTTTTTTGATCTGAAAAGTCTGTTCTTAATCTTTCTTGCCAGCTTCACTTTGTACCTCACTTTCTCCTAATCGGCACCAGATGTTAAAAATGATGAAATAAAATCGGCTACCCGCTCTGAAGATTTGCCGTCCTGATGGGTGATAAATGCCTGTGAAAAATCTTCAATACGTTTCGTATCAGCCTCGTGATCACTCTCGATATCGTGTACAAGCGATGGAACGTCTTTCGAAATCGGCCCGGGTACAAACGATTCAAACGGGTAGTAGAAATCACGTTCTTCCAAGTAGTCTTCTAAATCCGGGCAGTAAAAATACATCGGACGTTTCAGCAGGCTGTACTCGAAAATAACTGAAGAATAATCGGTTATCAGCCCATCAGAGATTGCCATCAAATCGTACAAAGAGTACGAATCAGTTAAATCCAGCACAAAATCATCCTCTTCCGTGTGCGCATGTTTGCGCATATACGGATGAAGATGGAGGATCACGACATAATCTTTATGGTTTAGCGCCGATTTTAATTGTAGCAGATCAAGCGGTATAGCGTCACCCTCTTGATGATGTCCGCTGCCTCGAAAAGTAGGAGCATACAAAAGCTTTTTTTTATGCTTCAGTTCAGGATAAACCCGATGAAACTCATCCAGTACAGTGCGAATATGTTCCTTATGATAAAAATAATCCGTTCTTGGAATGCCGAGCGGCAAAATCTGCTTTTGCTCCATTTGAAAGGCTTCGGCGAAATGCGGAACGGCAGCGGGTGCACTGACAATGGCATAATCATAGTTTGAATGCACGGGAACAATCTTCAAATAATCAGAAGAAGGGCCGAACGGCTTGTTCACAATGCTGTAGCCAAATTTTTTAAACGCGCCGCAAGCATGCCAAAGCTGGATGGCAACAGTTTCCTTTCGTTTTGGCACAACATACAAAGGAAAATAATAATCATCCAACAAAAGCACGCGGCATGTTGCAAGGTGATATAACGAGCTGAAAAGATGAAGCAAATATGCAGCTCGTCCGATCAGCCCTTTATCCATCTTGCGGAACAGCAGGGTGATGCGAAGGGACGGATCTTGCTTCAGCTTTTCATAGACACCTTTAAAATTATCACTTAAATGATCCTCACGATAGGAAGCTATGACAATTTTGTTGTGCTGTACTGGTAATAAAGCGCTCAATAGTTGATAAGCAGTGCCGAATACTCCTTTTACAATTCGTGTAAGGAATGTTTTCACTGTTTAAATTTCCCATTCAATAACAGTTTTTCCCCAAGATGAAGTCAAATCTGCTTCAAACGCGTTTGTAATTTCCTCAATACTGCGTACCGGGAAGCGTCCGCCAACTAATGTTTCTAAATAATCAACGACTTCAGGGTATTGAGCTAAAAAGTCTACAGTACGGGCAAAATCCTCGCGTCCGCTTCGGCTGCTGCCGATCAGCGTAATCCCTTTTTCAAGCACCATTCTTGTTTCAATTTCAACAGGGTATTCAGATACGCCTAAGAGCGCTACACACGCTTCAGGATGGACATGGGCAATGATTTGCTCAATTGCGCTTTCACTGCCGCGTCCGCCCACGCATTCAAAGGCATGATCGATTCTGACATCTTCAGGAATGTCGTTAATTTGATAAGCTGCATCAACAAAAGAAAAATGATCAAGCTTGTAAGGTGTTTTTCCGAAAATAAACACCTTGCTGTCTGGATATTTTTTCTTCAGTAGAAGCGTCATGATAAATCCGAGATTTCCGTCCCCCCAGACACCGAATGTGTTACGCTTCTTATGCGCCATGCGCTCAAAGCGGGAAAGCGCGTGAACTGCAATTGTAATAAGCTCAGTGAAGGCTGCGACATGCGGATTAATGCTGTCTGGAAGCTCAACAAGCCGATCAGGCGCCATGAACATATAATCCTGCATAAATCCATCATAACCGCTTGAACGGAATCTGCTGGACCGCAGGTAATTCTCCGCGATGACTTCATGCTCTTCAACCGGTGTATTTGGCACCATAACAACCCGGGTTCCGACTTTAAATGTGCCTGTCGGATCAAACATGACTTTTCCGATCCCTTCATGGATCAGAGCCATCGGCAGCTTTTTGTCCATCGCTTCTTTGCCGCGTGAGCCAGTATAATAACGCTGGTCTGCAGCACAGATGGATAAATGGGTAGGACGGACGACGACCTTATCTGAATGGACAACTTTATCTTTATATGTCACTTCAAATTGTCGGGCAGAAACTAAACGATATGTTTGATTAATCATTGTGAAATTCGCTCCTGTAAAATGGCATTAGCCACTTTTAAGTCATATGGTGTCGTTACTTTAATGTTAAAGACTTCACCGCGGACCAGCTTCACTTTTTCACCCGCTAACGAGCAGATCTTGCAAGCGTCAGTAAGGACAGCTTTTTGCTCATCGGACAGTTGATTATAAAGCTCGACCAATTTGCTGATCCGGAAGCTTTGCGGTGTTTGCCCCTGATACATGTTATCACGGACAGGGATATCAGAAATAAATTCCTGGTCTTCTGAAGCAATAATTGTATCAATGGCTGAGATAACAGTATCAACCGCGCCGTATTGAAGAACAGCATCAATGTTTTCATCGATAATGCGATGAGTGAGAAACGGACGCACAGAATCGTGAGTGATGATCACGTCATCATCCTGAATACCGAATTCTTTTTCAATATAGCGGATGCCGCTCATAATAGATTCATTACGGTCGCTGCCGCCTTCAACGACAATCAGGCGATCATCCTGCCCGATGAATTTCTTTAAAATGTCTTTTGTATGGTTAATCCACTCTTTAGGGGAGACGATTAAAATCTTATCGAAACGGTCATTTAATAAAAACTTTTCAACCGTATGAATGATAATTGGGCGTTTATTTAACGGCAAAAACTGTTTTGGCATATTGACGTTCCCCATGCGGGAACCTTTTCCACCGGCTAGAATCTCAGCATAAATCATAAAATGACTCCTTCCTTACTACAACTCATAATGTTTTATAAAAGGTTTTCATATTATTTGCAATACCGATCTCTATTATATATAAAGATCAGTTTAATTTCTCATTTACATAGCTTAAAAGCAGCTTGCTGGCATTCCCTCTCGAGTACAGATTCCATTCACGTGAAAAGCGCTCCACTTCAGATTGAAGCCTGTTCATATCTTTCAGCTGGTCCAAGAGCATTCCTGAATCACGGCAAGGAACCCCGGGGATTACCTCTGTATAATGGCGGATTAAACCGCGGGTTCTGTTGTAAGCCTCCATATCATACGTATAAAACAAAATGGGTTTGTCCAGCAAAGCAAATTCAAAAGGGACAGAAGAATAATCTGATATTAACAGATCACTCATTTTTAAAAGGTCTGCAAGAGGGAGATCTGATACGTCTTTTATCCACGCACTATCCCCATGCAATTGAGCAGATTGCTTCATAACAGGATGAAGTTTTACTGCAAGTAAATATTCTCCTTTTAAATCATGCTGCAGCTGTTTTTCTGAAAACGGCAGCGAAAAGCTTTCAAACTGATGATCCCTAAAGGTTGGCGCATACAGGATGATTTTTTTCTCTGCCGGCAGGTGATATTTGCTTTTAAGGTCATTGCTGTTTTCCTTCACCTCATAGTAAGCATCGGTTAAAGGCACGCCAAACCGAAGAAATTTATCACCTTTTATATCGAAGAATTCCTTGAATATGTCAGCCATATGTTCAGAACCGACGACAATCCGGTCAAATGAAGCATACACTTTGCGAAATCGTCTCACGTCAGCCCGCGAACGATTCTGTGTGTTGATATCCTTTAACCCAAATCGTTTAAACGCTCCATTCGCATGCCAAACTTGGATACACTCGATATCAGGTCTGCAGGTCAAAACGGTTGTCAAAACAAAATAGTTATCAACAATCACAGCTTTACTGCTCAGCATAGAAAAGACCGCTTTATATATATGAAGCGGGTGTTTTTCGTTAATAACTGAAACAGTAAGCTCAGGAAATTCTGTTTCCAGCGATTTGGCATGCTGGGTCAGAAGTACATGAATGGGAAATAAGTAGTGTCCCATCTGATATTCCTTTAATATTGCCCGGGCATTATCAGGAAAGGAAACAAGAAGGGTCACTTGACTTCCCGGTTTGACCCAAAACAGCAATGCGCCGATGACTTTGATGAACAAATAGTAAAAAAACGCAAACCAGGATTTCAATCTGTCATCAGCTCAAAACGGCTGCCGCGGATTGTCGGCAGGCACAGCGAAAGATTCATGCATTTCATTACATACCATAGCTCCTTTAAGGCCCATTACAGATGGCGTGATTGATCTTTGACCTGTCCCGTATATTGCGGCTTTGCTGAAGTTCGTTCATGTTTCAGCACGGCTGTAACATACTTAGGAATGCTAAGCATTCTTCTCCAGCGCGCAGGGTTTGTGATCAGCCTGTACATCCATTCAAGGTGAAAACGGATAAAAAATGAGGGCGCTCTTTTGACATTGCCGCTGAACACATCAAAGCTTCCGCCCAGCCCTACAGAAACAGCCTGAGGGAATAGATGTCGGTATTTATGGATAAAGAACTCCTGATTAGGATAACCTAAAGCAACAAATACCATGTCAGGATTTGAGGCTGCGATCTTGTCTGCCACCTCACGTTGATTTTTCACATAACCGTCAGAATATCCGGCAATTTCAATCCCAGGATAATCACGTTCGACTCGCTCGATTGTCTGAGCAATCACATGCTTAGCTGCACCGTAAAAGAAAACCCGTTTTTTCTTTTGATCAGCCTTCTCAAGCAAAGATGTAAACAAATCATAACCGGCGATTCTGGATTGAAGCGGCTTACCAATTAGCTTGGAAACCAACACAACACCAATGCCATCCGGCAAAATAAAATCAGCAGATGAAAGAACCGCTTCATAACGCGGATTTTGCATCGCTTCAAATCCGATTTCAGGATTCGCTGTTACGATGAACGCACCTTTATTCTGGTCCAAAAATGACGTTTCTAAATGTGATACAAATGAAGTCAGTTCACCGTCTACAAAATCTAATTGATTAATGGGTTTCGTTTGCATCGTATCAACCCTCCTTTTCATCTATATGTCTATAAAAAACACGTGTCATTCGTATAGTTTGATTAAAGACTCTTTGTCTGAAAACATTTTACTCTATCTTACCACAAAAATCTTTAGGAACTTTTAACATTCACATTACAATTCCTTCACGTTTTGACGATGAATTAATATGAGGAGGGGCGTACAAAATAAATGACGCAGCAGAAAGAAAATCGTTTCACTTAAAAACGCGACAAAAGATTCGATTTTTTCGAAAAAGAAAACTTGTTATAATGGGTATGGATAAGGCATTAGACCTGTAAAAATTATACATCAATACAACGATGATACCAAAAAATGCTTGTGATTGACATTTTTAAAGAGCCTTAACTTTTATAGTAACTTATGCTATTATTGTTC
>NZ_JAVAXX010000098.1:0-19918 GCF_042709275.1 Bacillus sp. LR_5
GAATTATAAAACGGATTTCACCCAATCTTCTACAGAAGCCAAAGCTTCTTCTAATTTTTCCGGCTGTTTGCCGCCTGCCTGCGCCATGTCCGGACGGCCTCCGCCGCCTCCGCCGCAAACTTCCGCAGCTTGTTTAACCAGCTTGCCGGCGTGAAGTCCTTTCTCAATGAGGTCCTTTGTGACTCCGGCAGAGATATTAACTTTATCGTTTTGTACCGCACCAAGCACGATCACCGCAGAGCCAAGCTTTGCTTTGAGTTCATCGACCATAGTGCGGAGATGATTCATGTCTTTTGCATTTACTTTTGCCGCAAGCACGTTTACGCCGTCAACTTCTTTTACTTTCGACAGGATTGCTCCTGCTTCCACGTTGCCTAGTTTTGCAAGAAGAGATTCATTTTCTCTTTGTGCTTCCTTCAGTTCAGCCTGCAGAGCCGCGACCCGTTTCGGCACTTCTTTGATATTTGTTTTCAGCTCGTCAGCGGTCTGCTTCAATACAGAAATCTGGCTGTTCATTTCGACGTAAGCGCCTTGTCCCGTTACAGCTTCAATCCGTCTTGTGCCTGCTCCGATTCCGGATTCAGAAACGATTTTAAACAAGCCGATTTCTGCTGTATTTCTGACATGGCAGCCGCCGCACAGCTCTAAGCTGTAATTTCCAACTTGAACGACACGGACAATATCGCCATATTTTTCGCCGAACAGTGCCATCGCACCCATTTCTTTTGCTTCAGCGATCGGTTTCAAATCAATGCTGACCGGGATGCTCGCCCAGATCTTTTCGTTTACGATTCTTTCAATTTGTTCGAGCTCTTCTTTTGTCACTTGGCCAAAGTGCGAGAAGTCAAAACGAAGACGGTTTTCCGTTACAAGAGAGCCCGCCTGATTGACATGAGTTCCAAGAACATCTTTTAGAGCCTGATGCAATAAATGCGTTGCCGTGTGGTTTTTAATGACGCCGCTTCTCATATGGTCTTCAACTTCAGCCGTAACATGCAGGCCTTTTTGAACAGTACCGCTCTCCACAACACCTTCATGCACATGCTGGCCGTTCGGCGCTTTTTGAACATCTTTAATTCTTACAACTGCCTGCTCGTTTCGGAGATAGCCTTTATCGCCGATTTGGCCGCCGCTTTCTGCATAGAACGGTGTTTCATCAAGAATGATTTGAACGCTTTCTCCTTCATGAGCCTCTTCGATTAATTGGCCGTCCCGAAGAAGCACAATGATATTGGCATCAGCTTTGGTTTGAGAATAGCCGACAAATGAGCTTTCATCTGTCACGTCGCGCAGTGCGCCGCCCTGCACCTGCATGCTGCCTACATCCTGGCGGGCGTTTCTTGCCCGTTCACGCTGCTGGTTCATTTCCTCCTCAAAGCCCTCATGGTCAACCGTCATGTTCTCGTCTTCTGCGTATTCTTCAGTCAATTCAACCGGGAATCCATACGTATCATACAGTTTAAACACATCAGCACCTGAGATAACGCTGCTGCCCTTGTCTTTTTCTTTTTTGATCATTTCTGACAGGATCGCAAGCCCTTCATTAAGGGTCTCATGGAAGCGTTCTTCCTCGGTTTTAATGACTTTTGCGATGAAATCCGCTTTCTCTTTCACTTCAGGATAGAAATCAGCCATGATTTCTGCGACAACCGGCACTAAATCAAACATGAACGGACGATGGATGTTGATCGTTTTGGCATAACGCACGGCACGGCGTAATAAGCGTCTTAATACATAGCCGCGGCCTTCATTTGACGGCAGCGCACCGTCACTGACAGCAAAGGCAACCGTTCTGATATGGTCAGCAATCACTTTAAACGCAGTGTCTTTCACATTGTCTTTGCCATATGTTTCACCAGAAATCGATTCTGTTGCTTTGATGATCGGAATAAACAAATCGGTGTCAAAGTTTGTCGGAACATTCTGGATGACAGATACCATTCTTTCAAGACCCATGCCTGTATCAATATTTTTCTTTGGAAGCGGTGTGTACGTGCCGTCAGGGTTATGGTTGAACTCTGAGAACACAAGGTTCCATACTTCCAGGTAACGGTCGTTTTCCCCGCCTGGGTAAAGCTCCGGATCTTCTGGATCATTACCGTATGCTTCACCGCGGTCGTAAAAGATTTCCGTATTCGGTCCGCTCGGCCCTTCACCGATATCCCAGAAGTTCCCTTCCAGACGGATAATTCTTTCTTCAGGAATACCGATTTTTTTCGCCCAAAACTCATATGCCTCTTCATCTTCAGGATGAACCGTAACAGAGAGAAGCTCTTTGTCGAAGCCAATCCACTTGTCGCTCGTTAAAAACTCCCAAGCCCATGTAATGGCTTCTTCTTTGAAATAATCGCCGATGGAAAAGTTTCCGAGCATTTCAAAGAAAGTGTGATGGCGCGCAGTTTTACCTACATTTTCTATATCGTTTGTTCTGATCGCTTTTTGAGCGTTTACGATTCTTGGATTTTCCGGCACGACACGGCCGTCAAAATATTTTTTCAGCGTCGCAACACCGCTGTTGATCCAAAGCAGTGAAGGATCCTCATGAGGCACTAATGACGCGCTTGGCTCTACCGCATGTCCTTTTTCTTTAAAGAAATCCAAAAACATTTGACGCACTTCCGCAGAAGTTAAGTGTTTCATTGTATTTCCTCCTCTATAAAAATCGAAATTCTCTTCAGTGACAGCAAAAAAGCCCTCCCCCTATGCAAACCAACGTTTACACAGGGACGAGAGCTGTCTCGCGGTACCACCCTGATTACGGGCATTCATTCGCCCGTCACCTTTAACCCTGTAACGCAGGATAAGCGGCAGTGATTAACTGCACTCAGGATTAGCTTCCTCCGATCTTCTGATAAAGCTCCTTTCAGCTTATGGAGCTTCTCTCTTTAACAGGGCTTCGGCGTACTCAGATCCGTCACTCGAGATTCGTATGTATTCTACGAGAAATTATAGACAAGCGGCACGCCGATGTCAATGCTCCGTCCTCATCCGCAAAAAATGGATCATCATTACTTTTAAAACAGCCGTCGCAGGAACAGCCAGAATCATCCCGACGATTCCCGCAAGCTCCCCTCCGGCAAGGAGTGCAAGCATGATAACGACCGGATGCATTTTAAGGCTTCTGCCGACAATGAACGGACTGAGGATATTTCCTTCCATAAACTGCAGAATAAACACCGTAATCACCACAACAAGAACCGCCTTGACTGAGATCGTCATCGCAATTAACAACGCAGGAACAGCTCCGATGAAAGGGCCAAAATACGGGATGACATTCGTTACTCCAGAGATAAGGCCAAGTATCAGCGGATATGGAAGCCCAAATACCCAGAACGAAATGCCTGCAATCACGCCAAGAATCAAGCAGACCAAAAGCTGGCCGCGGATATAATCGCCAAGCGAATCATCCACATCCCGCAAAAAGGCGCTGCCCCGCTTTCTCCACGACTTCGGAGTCAAGTACCATACTGTCTTTTTCATTAACTCAATGTCCTTCACCATATAAAACACGAGAAAAGGGATTGTTGCAGCAATTAAGAAGTAATCAAGCACATTGCGGATCCCGCTGATCGCACCCTCGATCGTTCCCGCAAAAAACGCCTCCGTCTGGCGGATCATTTTATCTATACGGTGATGCATACCATCAGGCCAGTCATCCGTATGGTTATGCACATGAAGAAGAAGCCCGTTATACGTTTCGGCAAACATGGGTATATTTTCTGACAGATCCGTCAGCTGCACGATTAAAACAGGCACCCCTTTATACAACGCCCAGCCAATCCCGCCAAAAAAAAGAACATAAATGACCAAGATGCTCAAAGTCCTAGGCAATCCTTTGCCATGCAGCCATTCTGTGACCGGAAGCAATAAATAAGATATAAAAATAGAAATGATCAAGGGAATAAAGATCGTTTTTATGACGAGCCAAAAGGGTGACCATAACATATCAAGCATAAAAAAGACATAGACTGTTAACAGAACCAGCAAACAAATAGCCACCCACAACAAAAGCTGCACCGGTTTTTGGAGCATCTGCTTTCACCTCACCTATATCTTTTGAGGTTTACACGGAATTATTCTTTATGTTTCTTTAGTCAGTCAGAAGTCATGGACATTTTTTCACATTTAATTTTCAGAAAAGTTTGATCATTTACTTTTTGGTCAAATTTCTGATAGGAGGATTGCGATGATCACATTTCAAAATGTAAACAAGCATTACGGAGATTTTCACGTGTTAAAACAAATTAATCTTCAAATCGAAAAAGGCGAAGTCGTTGTTATCATCGGCCCATCCGGTTCCGGTAAAAGCACATTGCTCAGATGCATCAACAGACTTGAGACGATCAATGAGGGAGTGCTCACAGTAAACGGCACCGCCATTAACGACAGAAAAACTGATATCAATAAAGTGCGGCAAAATATCGGGATGGTGTTTCAGCACTTTCATTTATATCCGCATAAAACAGTGCTGCAGAACATCATGCTGGCTCCGGTAAAAGTGCTTAGACAATCACCTGAACAAGCAAAGGAAACGGCGCGGTACTATCTTGAAA
Organism: Bacillus sp. LR_5; assembly: GCF_042709275.1. NCBI lineage: Bacteria > Bacillati > Bacillota > Bacilli > Caryophanales > Bacillaceae > Bacillus > Bacillus sp. LR_5. The sequence goes on from NZ_JAVAXX010000098.1 coordinate 4,554, forward strand.
AAGTCGGCATCCCAGACAAGGCTGACGCCTATCCTTCCCAGCTTTCCGGCGGGCAGCAGCAGCGTGTTGCCATCGCAAGAGGACTGGCGATGAAGCCGGAGGTCATGCTGTTTGACGAGCCGACATCAGCACTTGATCCTGAAATGATCGGTGAGGTGCTGGATGTCATGAAAACACTCGCCAAAGAAGGCATGACAATGGTTGTCGTGACACACGAAATGGGGTTTGCCAAAGAAGTTGCCGACCGGATTGTCTTCATTGACGAAGGAAAAATTTTAGAAGAAGCAGTGCCGGCTGAATTTTACGCGAACCCGAAGGAAGAACGGGCCCGCTTATTCTTAAGCCGTATTTTAAATCATTAAAACAGAAATGGGGGAGCTTGTATGAAAAAGATTTTTTCTTTAGCATTGATTTCTTTATTCGCTGTCATCTTGCTTGCCGCTTGCGGCAGCAAGGGATCAAACGGAGAAGCCTCAAAGGAGAACAAAAAAGATACGCTAGCCGCCATTAAAGACAATGACAAAATTGTCTTCGGTGTAAAAACGGACACTCGACTGTTCGGTCTTAAAAATCCAAGCTCAGGTGAGATTGAGGGTTTTGATATTGATATTGCTAAACAAATCGCTAAAGACATTTTAGGTGATGAGAAAAAAGCTGAATTTAAAGAGGTCACCTCAAAAACAAGGATTCCTATGCTGCAAAACGGGGATATCGACGCCATTGTCGCCACAATGACGATCACTGAAGAACGAAAAAAGGAAGTTGACTTTTCTGATGTCTATTTCGAGGCCGGGCAATCGCTTCTCGTGAAAAAAGGCAGCAAAATCAAGAGTGTCGAGAATCTTGGCAAAGGCTCAAAAGTTCTTGCAGTAAAAGGCTCCACCTCCTCTCAAAACATTCGTGAAAAGGCGCCTGAAGCATCTGTTTTAGAATTTGAAAACTACGCAGAAGCCTTTACAGCCCTTAAATCGGGGCAAGGCGATGCCCTCACCACAGATAATGCGATTTTATATGGAATGGCTGATGAAAATAAAAATTATCAATTAACAGGAAAGCCTTTTACAGATGAGCCTTACGGGATCGCCGTGAAAAAAGGGCAATCTGCTCTCGCGAAAGAAATCAACGCTTCACTTAAAAAGATGAAGTCGGATGGCAGATACGATGAAATTTATAAAAAATGGATCAAAGAAGACCCAGCTGAATAACAACCATCCCGGGATGAGCAGCCGATGCTCATCCCAATTTGATAAGGAGTGAATAGGCAGATGAATGTGTCAATTCTTTTCGATAACTTCGGCATGTATATGGACGGTTTTTACCATACCTTGCTCGCAAGTGTTATCGCGCTGGCCGGCAGTTTTATCCTCGGCGTTGCTGTAGCGGTTATGAGAATAACAGTCTTTAAGCCGCTGCAATGGTTCGGGACCGCATATGTAGAATTCATCCGCAACATCCCTCTTCTTTTAATTACCTTTGTTTTCTATTTCGGACTTCCAAACGCAGGCCTGAGGCTTGACGGTTTTCAAGCGGGAACGGTTGCTCTCACCATTTATACCTCTGCGTTTATCGCTGAAGCCATCAGAGCAGGAATCCAGTCTGTTTCAAAAGGGCAGATGGAAGCGGCACGCTCGTCAGGCTTTACCTACAGCCAAGCCATGCTCCATATCATTTTGCCGCAGGCAATCAAAATCGTCATTCCGCCTTTAGGCAATCAATTTTTAAACTTAGTCAAAAACTCTTCGATTCTTGGGGTTGTGGCCGGATTGGATCTTATGTACCAAGCCGATTTAGTTTCGTCGAGCACACTCGTTGTATTTGATGTTTATATTTTTGTGGCGCTTTTTTACTTAGTGCTGACGATTCCGCTTAGCATCGGTGTTAACTATCTGGAAAAACGGCTGGAAAAAAGCTATTGATAAGGAGTGAGTTACATTGGATTTCATCGGTGCTTATTCACAGGAGCATTTAGCGTTTTTATGGGATGGCTTTCTCGTCACCTTGTACGTTGCTTTCATCTCCATCATTCTGAGCTTTTTCTTCGGTTTAATCGCAGGCACCCTGCGTTATGCGAAAGTTCCCGTTCTTTCTCAATTGATTGCGGTTCTCGTTGAAACGATCAGAAACCTCCCCTTGCTGTTAATTATTTTCTTTACGTTTTTTGCCCTTCCGGAAATTGGTATTAAGCTTGAAATTACAGCTGCTGCAATTACAGCACTAACGATTTTTGAATCCGCTATGCTATCTGAAATTATCCGAAGCGGACTGAAATCAATTGACAAAGGACAAATTGAAGCGGCGCGCTCCTCCGGGCTGAGCTATACACAGACCCTGTTCTTTATCGTTATGCCGCAAGCGCTTCGCCGCATGGTTCCGCCCATCGTAAGCCAGTTTATTTCTTTATTAAAAGATACATCGCTCGCTGTTGTGATCGCCCTGCCTGAACTGATTCACAACGCGCAAATTATTAACGGCCAAAGCGCAGACGGCAGTTATTTTTTCCCGATCTTTTTACTTGCGGCCCTTATGTATTTCGCAGTCAACTACAGCCTTTCACTCGCAGCAAGACGCCTCGAGGTCCGGCAAACATAGAAAAGGATACTCTTTGGAGAGTATCCTTTTTGCATTAAAACATTTTCGTAATTCTTCTTCTCATCCGCTTCATGCTTCGATTATTCAGCATTTCAGATTGAGTCGCCATTCGGTACACGAGAGCTCCGGCTCCCATTGCCAAAAGAGAAGTCATCGTCCGATTCATCCTGCGCATCTCCTTTCATGATTAAAAATTGATGCTGCGTTCATCCTCAGAAAACAAATCATCCAAGCTGCTTAACGTTCCGTCTTCTTCCACCTGATGAGTTGCAATCTTCCCTTTCGCCACTGTCAGTTCAATAAAACAGCCCCAGCAATAATATTGGTTCACGCCGATTTTGCCGATATCCTTACTTTTGCAATTCGGGCATATAAGCATACCTCACACCTCTATCCGTTCAGAACGATCTCGTCTTTCCGCACCTCGACAAGCGAATCCGCTCTTTGGATCTGGCGCTTGCTTCCCGCCAGGTCAGAAAAGAAACCGTCCGAAAGTTCATATGCTACGATTATGCCCCTGTCCAAACAAAAGTATACATCTTCCAGCATTCCCAATATATCGCCCTCTTGCGATTTCACAAGCTTCATCTTCATCTGCTCGTATGTGAAGCATAATTTCGGAAGAGGCAAAAGCTGTTCTGAACTGACCGAAGCCAATATGCGGTCATCAAGAATGGAAGAGATATCACACGCCCGTAATAGCGCATGATGATGATGCAAAAAGCGTTTTTGTGCAAGAATAAACCCAAGACAATCTCCTTTCAGAGAAAAACAAATATCGGAAATTGCCCCGAGATAACAAGAAGTTCGTTCTGAGTATACTGGGAATCCTTCTACTTCATGGCATGTTCTCAAAGTGTGATCAACCACCTTTTGTTGAACAGGCTTAGGTTTTGCTTTGCGCCTTAGACTCATACGATGAAATCAATTCCACTGCAAATGAAAAAAACTCCCGCTTGCACGGGAGCATTTTATTGCTGTTCTTCTTTCATAAAATCGAATGGTGTAATGCCTTCCATGCCAATGTTGGCGTCGTGTACGCTGAACGGGAGCTCTTTTTGCAAAGCTTCAAGCTCGGCATCCATTTCCTCAACCTGTACGGACAGCCTGTTTTTCAAGGAGGTCTGTCTGACAGTTGCATCATTATTTTTCACGCCCCACTCCAGCGCCTCCTCTTCCCCGCATAAAATGAGAAATTTCTTCGCTCTTGTAATCGCGGTATAAAGAAGGTTTCTTCTGAGCATTCTATAATAGCCTTTCACAACAGGCAAAACCACAATCGGAAATTCACTTCCCTGCGATTTATGAATAGAACAGCAATACGCATGGGTAAATTGATTAAAATCTTTTTTCGTAAATGTCATTTCATTGCCGTCAAAAGAAACGACGGCCATGTCTTCTTTTTCTGTATTTTCCTTTGCATAAAATATCGACGTGATTTCGCCAATATCTCCGTTGAACACATTGTTTTCCGGCTGATTGACAAGCTGCAAAATTTTATCTCCGGTTCTGTAGACAACATCCCCGAACTTCAATTCTCTCCGTTTTTCTTTAGGAGGATTTAAAATGTCCTGCAGCATCACATTCAATTCATTAATGCCGGCTTTTCCTCTGTACATCGGAGCGAGGACCTGAATGTCCTTTGCTGTATAGCCTTTTTTCAATGCATTGGCGACAACCTTCTCAACTACTTCTTTGATTTGCGACCCGCCGCAGCGAATAAAGGAACGGTCCTTTGTCGGGGCAGTCAAATTGTTCGGCAGCAATCCATTTTTCATCTGGTGGGCAAGCTCGACGATTGATGACCCCTCCGCCTGACGATAGATGTCTGTCAGTCTCACAGTCGGAATCACCTGGGATGTCAGCAGGTCTCTGAGCACTTGTCCCGGACCGACGGAAGGCAGCTGGTCTTCGTCTCCGACAATGATGATTTGTATATGATCAGGGATCGCCTTGAACAAATGATTCGCCAGCCATATATCAAGCATACTGGCTTCATCGATAATTAACAGCTTCCCTTCGATCGGCTGATCCTCTGTATGAGTAAAGCCTTCAGCACCGTTCCAGCCAAGCAGCCTGTGTATCGTGACTGCAGGAAGTCCCGTTGATTCACTCATCCGTTTTGCTGCTCTCCCTGTCGGAGCGGCCAAAACAATCGGAAAAGCTTCATCCTTTTTATAAGCTGACGGGTCTAGTGACACACCGTGAAGCTCTCCGTAGAGCTCGACAATCCCTCTGATTACCGTCGTTTTTCCTGTTCCCGGGCCGCCTGTTAAAAGAAGCATCGGCGAGGAAAGGGCTTTTTGAATCGCTTCCTTCTGGCTGGGGGCATACTGAACGTCCATCCGTTCTTCCAGTTCTCCCAACGCGAGCAAAAACTCTGATTCGGGAAACTGGTTCTCATATTCGGTTTGGCTAGCGATATGTTTTACACGCTTTGCAACGTTTTGTTCTGCGTAAAACAGCGAAGGAAAATAACAGCGGCCATCTTCTATGACAATGTCTTTATTTTCTCCAAGGGCAATAATCGCGTTAGCGGCATCCATTTCTGTGATGCGCTGTCCTTCCCTTGCTGACTGATTTAACAGAGATTGGGTGTCAATGATCAGCTGTTCCGTTTCTATGTACGTGTGCCCCTCTGACAGACAAGTCGTTTCAAGCGTGTACAAAATAGCAGCTTTTACCCGCTCAGGATGGTTACCCGAAAGACCCATTCTGCTGCCCAGCTCATCCGCTTTCCCAAACCCGATGCCTTCTACATCCTTCACAAGCTGATAAGGATTTTCCTGAATCTTTTCAAGCGTCTCGGTTTCATAGGCTTGATAGATTTTCATAGACAGCTGCGGGCCAAAGCCAAACTGATTCAAGGAAATCATGATTTGCTCCAGTCCCTGATGCCGCTGCAATGCGCCAGCCAGCGTGTCTGCTTTCTTTTTTGAGAGTCTTGGAACATCATAAAGCACTGAAGCGTCAGCCAATATTTTATTAATGGCGCTGTCGCCCAGCTTTTTCACAATTTCTTCAGCAGTTTTTTTGCCGATTCCCTCGAATAAATCACTCGATAAATATTGAATGATGCCTTCCTTAGTCGTTGGAATCTCCTTTTTGAAATGCTCCGCCTGAAATTGGAGCCCGAATTTTGGATGGGTTACGATCTTTCCGTAAAACGTGTAGGTCTCTTCTTCTTGAAGCGCAGGGAAGTAGCCCGTCACGGATACGGCTTTATCTTCAATGGCTTCGGAGGTCTCTGTGACTTTCACTTTCAGAACCGTATATAAATTGGTGTCATTATGATAGATGACTGTGTTGACTGTCCCTTTTAAATAGGGCTCTTCCTCCAGTTTAAGCTGATCCGGATGCTGCTGCACGAGCTGTCCCTCCTCCTGTGCCTGTTATGATGGATCAATCAGTTTTTTAGCATGAAGCGCAAGCATATGATCTGGCTGGATATCGATTGCCTTGTCCAGCATTTCCAGCGCTTTTTCTCGGTTTTCTTTATAAGCATAAGCGACACCGGCATTATAAAATGCATCTGCATGCCCCGGGTCTTGCTCTGTCACAGCTGAGAATTGGCTGAGCGCTTCGTCCAGCATGCCCTCGTTGGCTAAGCACATCCCGAATTGAAAGCGCGCTTCCGTATCGTTTTCATTCAGTTCGACAGCTCTTTGTAAATATGGCAGTGCAAGCTTAGATTGTTCGAGCTTGACAAGTACCGTTCCGAGCATGTAAAACAGGTCGCCGTTTTCCATCCCCGCACGTAGCGCTTTTTCAAACATGTCTTTCGCTTCTTTGTACATTTCTTTTACAACATAGACATTTCCTGCTCCATAATAAGCAGTGGCTGCGCTACTGTCTAATTCAAGCGCTTTATCATAAAACGCAAGCGCACGTTCCAGCTCGTTTACGGATGAAAGAAGGTTGGCAAAATTGATATACGGAATCGCGTCTTCTTTATTTTCTTCAATCGCTTTTGTAAATGCCTCTGCCGCTTTCTCGTAATCGCCTTCCTGCATCGCCTCTATACCGAGTTGATTATAATCCACCGATCATCTTCCTTTCATTAAAAAACCCCAACTCAGTGTTGAGGTTTTTCATCTTTTATACGTACCACAATTTTGTTCCGTCTTTGTACACATCATCAATTGTCCCGCCGCCAAGGCATTCTTCGCCGTCATAGAAGACAACGGCTTGTCCCGGCGTTACAGCGCGGACTTGTTCATCAAAGATGACTTCCGCTTCACCTTCGCCAGTCATGCGCACTGTTACTTTATGATCTTCTTGGCGGTAACGGAATTTAGCCGTGCAGGAAATCTCTTCACCCTTCATGATATCCGAACGTACCCAGCTGATATTTGTTGCTGTGATTTTGTCAGAATATAAAAGCGGGTTATGGAACCCTTGATCAACGTAGAGGATGTTCTTTTCAAGATCTTTGCCTACCGCAAACCACGGCTCGCCGCTTCCGCCGATGCCAAGGCCGTGACGCTGTCCGATCGTATAGTACATCAACCCGTCGTGGCGGCCTTTTACTTCGCCGTCCATCGTCATCATATCGCCCGGCTGTGCAGGGAGATATTGGCTGAGAAACGTTTTGAAGTTGCGTTCGCCGATAAAGCAGATGCCTGTACTGTCTTTTTTCGTCGCCGTTGCAAGTTCTGCTTCTTTGGCGATTTCACGCACACGGCTTTTTTGAAGTTCGCCGATCGGGAACATGACTTTGCTCAGCGTATCTTCTGTCAGCTGATTCAGGAAGTACGTTTGATCCTTGTTTTCATCAATGCCGCGCAGCATTCTGACTTTTCCGCCGCTTCTGTCTACTCTTGCATAGTGGCCAGTCGCTAAATAGTCGGCGCCAAGTGACAATGCATGCTCCAAAAAGGCTTTGAATTTAATTTCTTTGTTGCACAATACATCCGGGTTTGGTGTTCTGCCTGCTTTATATTCATCAAGGAAGTATTGAAATACCTTCTCATAATATTGCTTTTCAAAGTTTACGGCATAATACGGAATTCCGATTTGGTTGCAGACGCGGATCACATCCTCATAATCCTCTGTCGCCGTGCAAAAACCGTTTTCGTCCGTATCATCCCAGTTTTTCATAAAGATTCCGATTACATCATAGCCCTGTTCTTTTAACAGCAGGGCCGCCACAGATGAGTCTACTCCGCCGGACATGCCGACGACGACTCTTGTATCCTCCGGCCGTTTTTCCATTTCATTCACTCCAATTACTAAGCCGCCTTATTGTGTCAGCCGTTTGACAACGTCGGCCACATGTCTGGCAGCAGTTTTCACTTGCTCAGCCGTATTGCCGAGGCCGAAGCTGATTCGAATAGAGGACGTCAGCCGGTCACTCTCTTCGCCGAACATAGCAGTCAGAACATGTGACGGCAGGACTGAACCGGCCGTGCACGCTGAACCGCTGGAGACAGCGACACCAGCCATATCAAGATTGACCAGCAGCGCTTCCACTGACACACCGGGGAAATAAAGATTCAGAACATGCGGCAGACTGTGCTCTTTGTCCCCGTTGATCTCGAATGCCACACCTGTATCTCTAAGCGTGTCGGCAAAGATTGCTTTAAACGATTGATACTTCTCGTTTTTTTCGTCACGTTCTTCACTTGACAGCTTGATCGCTTCTTTCAGCCCGACAATACCTGGAACATTTTCCGTTCCGGCACGGCGTTTTCTTTCTTGCTCTCCTCCGAATAAAAGCGGTGAAAGCTTCACATCTTTACTAGCATATAAAAAGCCTGTCCCTTTTGGCCCGTTGAGCTTGTGCCCGGAAACAGACAGAAGGTCAATATGGCTGTTTTTCACATCAATTGGCAGCAACCCGAATGCCTGAACAGCATCGGTATGAAAATAAGCTTTGTGTTCCTTTAACAGCTCACCGATTTCTTCGATCGGCTGCACTGTTCCGACTTCATTATTTCCATACATCACTGTCACAAGGATTGTATCATCACGCAGTGCTTCTTTCACCTGTTTTGCACTGACTCTTCCATTTTGGTCAACGTCCAGATACGTTATGTCAAATCCGTCTCCCTCAAGTTTTTCACATGTGTGAAGCACGGCGTGATGCTCAATTTTTGTTGTGATGATATGTCTGCCAAGATCTTTTCTTGCAAGTGCGGTTCCCATGATCGCCAAGTTATCAGCTTCCGTTCCCCCGCTTGTAAAAATGATCTCCTGCTCTGCCGCTCCGATTTCTGCTGCGATCTGCGCTCTTGCTTCATCCACCCATTTTCGAGATTCTCTGCCAAATGAATGAATACTGGAGGGATTACCGAAACTGCCGGAGAAGTGCGGTATCATTTTTTCCAGCACGCGCTCATCCATCGGAGACGTTGCGGCATGATCTAAATAAATCCGTTCCATTATGTTTACACCTCTGATCTAAATATAGAACATATAAGCTTCTTGCTCTCCGTCTGTATAGCTGGCAAGATCCTCTAATGTTGTACTGTCTAAAACCTCTTTTACAGCATCCCGGATGCGAATCCAGAGCTCACGCTTGGCAGGCTCCTCATCTTCCAGCACTTCAACAGGGCTGATCGGCCCCTCAAGCACACGGATAATATCTCCCGCAGTAATGGCATCCGGCTCACTGCCTAATACATATCCGCCATATGCGCCTCTGATGCTTTTCACTAAACCGGCATTTCTGAGCGGCGATACCAGCTGCTCCAAATAATGCTCGGACAAATTATTCGTCTGTGCGATGCTTTTTAATGAAGTCGGGCCTTCACCGTGCTTTTTTGCAAGCTCGATCATAATGGTGAGCCCGTATCTTCCCTTAGTTGATATTTTCAACATGAACACCTCTGTTATTTCATGATTTTCCACATTTATAATGGTAATTTCTATATGTTTCGTCCGTTTATTATCTTATAGACCAACTGTTATTATAACATACCTTCAGCGAATTTTCATTGAGGCAGAAGGAAAGGGGCCTTTACCCTTTTCTAATGTACGGTTTTCCGTTACCCTGTAATTAAGTAAGGAGAGATGATAGATGAAGCCATTGGCATATCGGATGCGTCCGACAAAAATAGAGGATATTATCGGCCAGCAGCATCTGGTGGCTGAAGATAAAATTATTGGCAGAATGGTCCAGGCAAAACATTTGTCATCCATGATTTTGTACGGGCCGCCCGGAATTGGAAAAACATCAATCGCAACAGCAATCGCCGGTTCAACAAGTATTGCTTTTCGAAAGCTGAATGCTGTCATTAACAATAAAAAAGATATGGAAATCGTAGCTCAGGAAGCCAAGATGTCCGGCCAAGTGATTTTGATTCTGGATGAAGTCCACAGGCTGGATAAAGGAAAACAGGATTTTCTATTACCCTATTTAGAAAACGGAATGATCATTTTGATCGGAGCAACGACGGCTAACCCGTATCATGCCATTAATCCGGCGATCAGAAGCCGGACCCAGATTTTTGAGCTTGAACCGTTAACACCTGATCTGATTAAACAGGCACTGGAACGTGCGCTCCATGATGAGCATCGGGGCCTTGGCACCTATTCTGTATCCATTGATGATCAGGCGATGGAGCATTTTGCCCACGGATGCGGAGGAGATGTCCGCTCCGCTTTAAATGCGCTTGAGCTTGCCGTGTTGTCAACGAAGGAGTCAGCAGACGGTGAAATTCACATTACATTAGAAACCGCGGAAGAATGCTTGCAGAAAAAAAGCTTTTCTCACGATAAAGATGGTGACGCGCATTATGATGTACTGTCCGCTTTTCAAAAATCGATCCGCGGCTCTGATGCCAACGCTGCTCTTCACTATTTGGCTAGATTAATTGAAGCCGGTGATCTGGAGAGCATCGCAAGACGATTGCTTGTTATCGCCTATGAAGATATCGGTTTAGCAAGCCCGCAAGCCGGCCCTAGAGTGCTGAACGCTATTCAGACCGCTGAGCGAGTCGGGTTTCCTGAAGCGCGAATCCCGCTGGCCAACGCAGTTATTGAGCTTTGCCTCTCACCGAAATCAAACTCTGCCATTCTGGCAATCGATGAGGCCCTGGCAGATATCAGAGCCGGAAAAATTGGGGATGTCCCGAAGCATTTAAAAGACGCGCATTATAAAGGAGCTCAGGAATTAGGAAGAGGAATCGACTATAAATACCCGCACAATTACGACAACGGTTGGGTCGAACAACAATACCTCCCTGATCCTCTGAAAAATAAGCAATACTATAAGCCGAAACAGACTGGAAAGTTCGAATCTGCCTTAAAGCAGGTGTACGATAAATTAATGAAAAGAAAATAAAACAAAAACAGCCTTGATCATCAAGGCTGTTTTTATGCATTATTTATCCTTCACACGTTTGATCTCAATGTCTTTCAAAAGATCCATGACAACATGGCCGCCCATAATCAAACCTGCAACTGACGGCACAAAAGCATTAGAGGAAGGCGGCATTTTTGCTTTACGGATTTTCGCTTCGTCATTTCCCACTTCTTTTCTGACATCTTCCCGAATGACAATCGGGCTTTCATCAGAGAAAATCACTTGGACGCCTTTTTTGATACCCTCTTTGCGTAATTTCGTACGGACGACCTTCGCAATTGGATCAGTGTGCGTTTTTGAGATATCAGCGATTTGGAAGCGTGTCGGATCCGTTTTATTTGCTGCACCCATGCTGGAGATGAGCGGAATATCCCGTTTCAGACATTCCTTCATTAAATGAATTTTATAACAGATGGTGTCTGACGCATCAATGACATAGTCAAGATCATAGTCAAAAAACTGCTCATACGTTTCCTCCGTATAGAACATTTTTAACGCGATCACTTCACACTCCGGATTAATGTCTGCGATCCGCGCCTTCATTAAATCAACTTTCGGCTGTCCGACAGTTGAAAGCAGCGCGTGAAGCTGACGGTTTACATTTGTAATGTCGACATCATCTTTGTCGACAAGCAGAATGCGGCCGACGCCTGACCGCGCGAGAGCTTCCGCTGCGAACGACCCGACTCCCCCGACTCCAAGCACAGCAACTGTGCTGTTTTTCAGCGTTTCAAGGCCTTCTTTTCCGATAGCTAATTCATTGCGTGAAAACTGGTGTAACAAGAACCTCACTCCACATTCGTATTCTGGTTTCATCTATAAAATGGCTGATCCATGAGCAGCCGTTTTTTCTACGCACAAAAAATAAAGTCCCAATAGTGCCGTTGCAGCTTTCCTTTGTTTTGAACCCGCTCTCAGCAGGTGGGTGCCCTCTTTTAAATCTTGTAAGTCCTCTTTACCGAATGAAAAGAGGCATGTACGCCATTTAAAAATGCGGGCTCCCAAATCAAAAAAATGTTCGGTCAAAACTAGGTGTACAACTAACACATCAGGACTTTATTTAACTTGTCAAAATCATATCACAGACGATTTTGATTTTCAAGAATCGAACTGCCCAATCAGTTCTTAACTTTTTTCTTGATAGAAAGATGAAGCTCGTCAAGCTGGGCATCGCTTACTTCTCCCGGCGCCTCTGTCATCAGACAACTTGCACTTGCTGTTTTCGGAAATGCAATCGTATCTCTCAGGTTCGTACGTCCAGCGAGAAGCATAACGAGACGGTCTAAGCCGAGTGCGATTCCGCCGTGCGGAGGAGCGCCGTATTCAAATGCTTCCAGCAGGAATCCGAACTGTTCAGCCGCTTCTTCTGGTGAGAAGCCGAGAAGCGCAAACATTTTTTCCTGAATATCCTTTTCGAAAATACGGATTGAACCGCCGCCAAGCTCATAGCCGTTTAAGACGAGGTCATAAGCTTGCGCTTTCATGTCTTCAGGCGCTGTTTCAATCAGCTCAAGGTCTTCTCGGACAGGCATTGTGAACGGATGGTGCGCTGCGTAAAAACGGCCTTCTTCCGGATCATGCTCTAATAGCGGCCAGTCGATGACCCATAAGAAATTGAACAATTTTTCGTCAATCAGCCCGCGCTCTTTCCCAAGCTTTAAGCGCAGGGCGCCGAGTGATGCGGCCACAACTTCGAATTGATCCGCTCCGAACAGCAGCAAATCACCTTCAGCAGCATCAAGTGCTTCAATCAGCTTAGACTGCTTTTCTTCATCAAAGAATTTAGCGATCGGGCCTTTCACTCCGTCTGCCTCAACCTTCACCCAGGCAAGCCCTTTTGCCCCGTAGTTTGCAGCAAAAGCGCCAAGAGCGTCGATGTCTTTTCTGGAGTAATCGCCGGCACCGCCTTTTACATTGATGGCTTTGACCACGCCGCCGTTTGCTACAGCTGATGAGAACACTTTAAATTCCGTATCCTTTACAATGTCAGACACATCTGTCAAAAGCATGTCAAAACGCGTATCCGGTTTATCAGACCCGTACTTGTTCATTGCTTCGTCATACGTCATTCGAGGAAGAGGAAGCTGAAGTTCCTCACCTTTTGTTTCACGCATAACCTTTGCCATCATCTCCTCAGCCAATGACATAATGTCTTCCTGGCTCATAAAGGACATTTCAATATCAATTTGCGTAAACTCAGGCTGACGGTCCGCACGCAAGTCTTCATCGCGGAAACAGCGGGCAATTTGATAATATCGTTCAATGCCTGATACCATCAGAAGCTGTTTAAATAGCTGCGGGGACTGCGGCAGCGCGTAGAACTCACCTTCGTGCACACGGCTCGGCACCAAGTAGTCACGTGCGCCTTCAGGCGTGCTTCCTGTTAAAATCGGCGTTTCAATATCAAGAAACCCATTTTCATCTAAAAAGCTGCGAACAGCTTTCGTCACGTTATGGCGCAGCTGCATCGTCTGGAACATAGCCGGTCTGCGCAAATCTAAGTAACGGTGTTTTAAACGAACGTCCTCTGACACTTCTTCAGCTTGATCAGAAATCGCAAATGGGGGTGTCTTTGCAGCATTTAATACGTTCACTCCATCAGCATGTATTTCGATCGCGCCTGTTTTCAAATTCGGATTAACTGTTCCCTCTTCACGCGCCACCACTTTTCCTTGAATATCAAGCACGTATTCATTTCTGATGCCTTCCGCAACAGCAAGCGCTTCTTTTGACACATCAGGGTTAAAAACGACTTGAACAATTCCCGTACGGTCACGCAAGTCAATAAAAATCAATCCGCCGAGGTCTCGTCTTTTTTGGACCCAGCCTTTCAGCGTTACAGATTCGCCAATTGCTTTTTCAGTTATATCACCGCAATAATATGTTCTTCCAAACAATGCGTTTCACTCCTTATCCCTTTTGGTTTGCCTTCATCACATGTATAAATTCATCAAGTGCCACTTCAATCTGTTCGCCAGTCTGTGCATCCTTTACATTGATTTTGTTTTGGGCAAGCTCATCTTCACCCAAAATCGCAATAAATCTGGCATTTAAGCGATCAGCTGTTTTAAACTGGCCTTTCATTTTCTTATTTTCATAATCGATTTCACTGGAAATGCCTGCTTCTCTCAGTTTGTACACCAATGAAACAGAATAATCCTTTGCTTTTTCGCCGAGTGTGACGATATAGCAGTCGATTCCCTTATCAACAGGCAGTTCTCTTTTTTCAGCATCAATTGCGGCAAGCAAGCGTTCGATGCTCATCGCAAATCCGATGCCCGGTGCTTCAGGTCCGCCGATCTGTTCGACAAGCCCGTCGTAGCGTCCGCCGCCGGCAAGTGTCGTAATCGCGCCAAAGCCCTCCGCATTGCTCATAATTTCAAATGCGGTGTGGTTGTAATAATCCAGCCCTCTCACAAGGTTCGGATCGATTTCATACGAAATGCCAAGATCATTTAAGTATTGTTTCACTTTGTCAAAATAAGCGGCTGATTCTTCATTTAAATATGTCAAAATCGAAGGCGCTGATTTCATCAGCTCATGATCTCGATCTTTTTTGCAGTCCAAGATTCTAAGCGGGTTCGTGTGCAGTCGTGACTGGCAGTCTGAACAAAATTCTTCGATGCGAGGCTCGAAGTGTTTCACGAGCGCTTCTCTGTAGCTTTTGCGGCTATCTTGATCGCCGAGACTGTTTATGACTAGCTTAACGTTTTCTAAACCTGCTTTTTCATAAATACTCATCGCAAGCGACATTACTTCAGCGTCGATTGCAGGGTCTTTCGAACCAATCGCTTCAATTCCAAACTGATAAAACTGGCGGTAACGGCCCGTCTGAGGACGTTCATAACGGAACATCGGCCCGACATAATAAAGCTTTGTCGGCTGTACAGGATTTGCGAACAGCTTGTTTTCATTAAAGGCGCGAACCGCAGCAGCTGTTCCCTCCGGACGAAGCGTCAGGCTTCTGCCTTTGCGGTCCTCGAAGGTATACATTTCTTTTTGTACGATATCCGTTGATTCTCCGACGCCTCTGGCAAACAGTTCTGTATGCTCAAAAATCGGTGTGCGGATTTCTTTATATTGATAAGTGCGGCAAGTGTCTCTCATAATTTGTTCAACATACTGCCAGCGATCTGATTCTCCAGGCAGAATATCCTGTGTTCCTCTCGGAATGTTATATCCCATAGGTAGACCTCCTTATGTATTCCTTATAAAATATCCAATGATCGTTAATGATGAAAATGAAAAAAACTCCCGCCCCTACTATACATGATAGTAGGGACGAGAGTTATACCCGTGGTGCCACCCTAGTTGGAATACGTTCATATTCCCGCTCGATCCTTTAACGCAGGTTCACGTTCACTGCCTAATGGCGTTATTCACGCGTTCAGCAGGAAACCTCCGGAGTGTTGTTTCGAGAAAGACGCAATGGGATCCGCTTTCAGCCTAGGGCGGGTTCCTCTCTAAT
>NZ_JAVAXX010000099.1:0-19883 GCF_042709275.1 Bacillus sp. LR_5
AAACAAATTCCTCTGGTTTTTGATATAAACTTAGTAGCTCCGCTGAAGCATCGTTAAATTGTTTCTTTAAGTATAAGTATGCCAATGTATTTTTTTTCTGAACAAAATCGTTATTTAAGTAAAACAAACCTTTATAATCATTATCGATCTGTGAAATAATCCCAAGTTCATAAGAATAAGAAGCCACGATGGGATGATATTTGCCTGTTGCCAACATTACTCCCATTACACAAGGCAATGCCGTTAGCGCTCCTGATTTATTTTTGATCATTTCAAGACAGGCTTCTTCAGTTTGCGGCGCATTCACAATATCATTATGCTGGCCTTGAATTGATTGTAACGCAAAATTCAATATCTCTTGTGAAAATTCTGGTTCATGACTAGCTTGACACATCACTTGTATACTTAGGGTGTAAAGAGCTGTAACTGCATTTAAAGCGATTGACGAGTCAATCTTCATCCAGACAGCACTTCCATTATCTTGATCCTCTAAGTCATCATAAATATCGAATGAGAGTATAAGCAATTCAATTCCGGCAGCTAGCAATTCGATTGCTTTTTGGTCCTGACCGTTAAAAGCTAAATAATGATGAAGAGCCAAATCGGCAAACTCAAACGTATCCTTAGACTCAATAAAATTCTGAAGATATCGTTCCAAGTCCTGATTCATTATTTTTTGGCTTACAATCTCCTTCATTTTCTCCTTGATCCGGACAGAATCTAAACATATCTGCTCAATAACGACTTCCCCCCTCCCATTCCATTTTACTAAATGGGACATTTAAAGGACAGCAGGTTTTTCGTTTTTTAACAATCATATAATACTTTATCCATTTATTGTATCGGTAGAACGAAAAAAAAGACTTGTTTCCAAGTCTTTTTCACGAAATTTTCATTGCATAATTGTATTTATCGAGTTGATCAATGCTTTTGTTAATGTTTCGTAATGAATCTGTCGTTTCTTTAATATCAAGTTCGAGTCGGAATAACAATTGTTTTACTTCTTCAAGTTTCTTTTCCATCGTTTCCACACTCCTTTTTTTGAAAGATCAATGAATTGTGTATGGTGAACGAGTCCTAGGTATTTGATCTGTTACTAATAGTGTATCTGCTTTCGGCTTATTTTTCACCGAAAAGTATACAAAAAAGTCCTGCGTGACACCGCAAATCTCAATAGGTCCTTATGCTCAAAGGAATCACAACGAGAACGGGACTATATTTCTATGCGGAAGAGCGTTAATATGTGCTGAAATTGAGAAAGATTCTTAATCTCCTTGATTTTAACGGGTTTCGCATTTTTACTAAGCAAGACTATAGTCCTTGGTACTGTATTTTCAAAAATGAATATGCGATTCTTGGCGTATCCTGACCGACAAACACCGAAAAAGACCGCAACGCTAAAGTTGTGGCCTTTTCGCTTTGTCATATTCGGCAATTAAGGATCTATACATATAGAAACATCCCTTTTGTGTGAGGTGCTCCCATGAGTTATCGTTATCCTTGGTTTTACGCCTATCCGTATGAGATTCGCCGCCCTCCTGCCAATCCAGATGTCTTTATCCGTTCAGCGAGGGAAGCGTCAGGGCTGTTCGCCGATGCCCAGCTTATTCTCAGCCGCATTGCGGGCTCGCGGGAGCTCTCGCACCGCATTCTGACCGCAGCCGAGCAGTCAGACAAACAATCTGTAAAGCGCCTGATCAAACAAATGGGCGTACGGCATGAAGTGGATACGGTCTTTAATCCCGACGGCATCTACATCACCCTCATCGGGACGCAAAGCCGAATGATTCTTGCTTTGCGGTGGTCAGAGGACCGCAATCATTTTGCGTCCATCAGATTATGACACCACTCCAGAGCTTCAAGGTAACATTCATACGCTTCTTCTTTATCCAGTTCTTTGCCTAATTCTGTGCAAGTGTCCCAGTTGTTGCTTTCAATTAATTTCACAAGCTCAAGCATTTGGTAATAGTCGTTTTGATGGCCTAATAACGCTTGCCCGACTTCATCTTTTAAAGGCAATTCTTGAATAATCTCCTCTATTTCTCGGTGCAGCAGGGTGTCTATGAGAGAAAACATTCCGATCAGCATATAAGACGCAGGCTGCGGCCGGGCTGTTTTTCTCGCCAGCAGCTCACAAAGCTTTGCTCTCATCAAAGAAATCTTAATGATCTCGTGCTTGCTGGAATGCCCTTTTCTGCTTAAATCCTTAAAGGAAAGAATGTATATCCACCGTTTGATTTCATTAAACCCAAGCAGCATAATGGCCTGTTGAATGCTTTCAATTTTCTGGCTCAAACGGCTGTGGGATGAGTTTAAAAATTTTAGGATTTGATAGGACAGTGATAAATCCCGCTCTATGTATTCGGTCACACGCTTTATGTTAGGCTGTTCTTTGCTCAATTCGTTAAGCAGTTCATAGTAAGAATAGAAATGAGTCGACAGATCATGCCCGCTGATGATGCGCGGTTCGCTGAAAAAGTAGCCCTGGAATAATTGAAAGCCGTCTTGTGCCGCTTGTTTATATTCTTTTCGGGTCTCTACTTTTTCCGCTAAAAAAATCAAGCCTCTGCAGCCGTAGGTTTGCAAAATTTTTCTGCGTTCCATTCGTGTTGTT
The DNA here is from genome assembly GCF_042709275.1 of Bacillus sp. LR_5. Taxonomy (NCBI): domain Bacteria; kingdom Bacillati; phylum Bacillota; class Bacilli; order Caryophanales; family Bacillaceae; genus Bacillus; species Bacillus sp. LR_5. The sequence continues at coordinate 2,615 of NZ_JAVAXX010000099.1, forward strand.
TTGAGAAAATCAATTTTCAATATATCAATATAGCTCATGAGCTTTTCCAATAAGCCTTCATTTTGCGGGTTTATTGCATAAAAATCATCAAGTGCCAGCATATACCCCATTTTTTTCAGCTCTTTGCATCTTGAGATGAGGGCCGGCGTGATCGGTATATCTTCAAGGATTTCAATGACAAGCTGTTTCGGATTGAAGGAGGTAGGAAGGTTCGAAAACATCAGGCTTTCCGTAAAATTAACAAAACAGCGTTTCCCTTCCGTCAGCTTCTCAATTCCGATGTTTAAAAAGCTGTTGATTACTAAATCTGTTGTTGCCTGATCGCCGTCTTTCGCGCTATATACATTCTCTTCGCTTTCTCTATACAGCAGTTCATAAGCAACAACCTGTTCTTTTCTATTAAAAATAGGCTGTCTTGCAACAAACACCCTCATTGATTTATCCCCCTTACAATACGCGCAGCTTTCACCCTTAAGTATATCAAATAATTTGACGAAAATTGTCTAAACATGAAAAATAATATATTCAAAAAGAAAACTGGCCCTTCGCGAACGAAAGGCCAGTTTTCTTTATTCTTCCTCAAGCTCTTCATCAAGTCTGCTTTTCACTTCGTGAATCCTCTGCATTTTATTGCTCCAGCAGTCCTCGCTTAAATCTACCGGATATTCCTCCGGCTTGCTGATTCTCTTATATTCCTCCCACAGCAGGCTGAGGTTATCCTGCACATACTGCTGTATGTCTGAGATCTCAGGGTTTTGGTAGCAGAGAATGCCCTTTTCAAAAATCAGCTCATGAAGATCCTTCGCATAAAAATTCGTGACAAATTTGCTGATAAATGTATGAACCGGGTGGAACATTCTGAGCCGCTTTTGATCATTCACCTGCTCATCATATAGCGCAATATAGTCGCCTTCAGAATGATGATTGGACTGATTGATAATGCGATACACTTTCTTTCTGCCCGGTGTTGTCACTTTTTCAGGATTGGACGAAATTTTGATCGTGTCGACCATTTTCCCATCTTCTTCAATGGCAACGAGTTTGTAAACCGCGCCGAGAGCCGGCTGGTCATAGGCCGTGATCAGCTTCGTACCGACACCCCAGACATCAATGCGCGCTCCCTGAGCCTTTAAATTCATAATGGTATGCTCATCCAAATCGCTTGAAGCAATGACTTTCGCATCTGTAAATCCTGCTTCATCGAGCATTTTCCGGGCTTTTTTTGACAGGTACGCCAAATCGCCGCTGTCAAGGCGAATGCCGATGAAATTAATGCGGTCTCCGAATTCCTTGGCCACTCTAATCGCATTCGGCATGCCTGAGCGAAGCGTGTCATACGTGTCGACTAAGAAGACGCAATCCTTATGCGTTTCCGCGTATTTTTTGAAAGCTGTATATTCATCACGGTAAGCCTGCACAAGCGCATGCGCATGCGTGCCGGATACCGGGATATTAAAGCGCTTTCCGGCTCTTACATTGCTTGTCGCGCTGAATCCGCCGATTAAGGCTGCTCTCGCTCCCCACATGGCTGCATCCATTTCATGCGCCCGTCTTGTTCCGAATTCAAGTGCGACTTCATCGCCGATGACGCCTTTAATCCGGGCAGCCTTTGTTGCGATTAATGTTTGGTAGTTCACAATGTTGAGCAAAGCCGTTTCAATCAGCTGCGCTTCTACAAGGGGGGCTTCCACCCTCATAATCGGCTCATTGTTAAATACGAGCTCTCCTTCTTTCATGGAGTAAAGTGAACCTGTAAACGTTAAACCACGCAAATATTCAATAAAATCTTCATGATACCCGAGTTCTTCCTGTAAATAATTCAGGTCACTATCCGTAAACTTAAAATTTTCCAGGTATTCGATGGCTTTTTCCAAACCTGCAAACACCGCATAACCATTTTCAAACGGAAGCCTTCTGAAAAAAAGCTCAAAAATGGCTTTCTTTTCATGAATGCCGTCTCTCCAGTAAGTTTCTGCCATATTGATTTGATAAAGGTCTGTATGTAATGACAGGCTGTCATCTTTAAATCCATACTCTAACACTGTTTTTCCCCTTCCTTACTCTGCCACTTGCGCTCCGATGCTGTTTGCAAAATGGGAAAGAGCCCACGTGTGCCCCTCCTGATTAAAGCTGGCAACAGCCTGTTTGTGCACAACAATCCGAAAACCTTTGTTGTAAGCGTCAACCGCTGTATGCAACACACAAATATCTGTGCAGACACCGGCAAGATGCAGTTCGTCAATCTGCCGCTCTCTGAGTTTGAGCTCTAAATCAGTTCCCGCAAAAGCAGAATATCTCGTTTTTTCCATGTAGTAAACATTTGGTTCATGTTCATGTTGCTGATATAGAGGCAAAAGCTTTCCGTACAGATCTTTTCCATCCGTGCCTTTAATATTATGCGGAGGAAAAAGACGGGTTTCAGGGTGATATTGATCCCCTTCATCATGAGAATCTACTGCTAATACGACGTAATCACCGTTTGTGATGAATTCTTCAGTCAAATTGACGATCGCCTCTTCAATCATTCTGCCGGGCTCCCCGCAGGTCAATTTTCCGTCACTCGCCACAAAATCATTCGTATAATCAATACAAATAAGTGCTTTTTTCATAGCCGGCCTCCCCGCCATCAGTATGAGAACATTATATCTTATCTCCAGTTGTAAGTGAATTGCCATGAATAAAAAGACAAACGGTCCGTTTGTCTCTTAAGGTTTCAGCACTGACCGGTTAAAAATGTCGTCCTGAATATATATCAATTCACGATTCACAGCGATGTCAGCCGCAATGACAAGGCCTAAAGGCGTATGAAACTGAAGATCTGATACGATCTTGAAGTGCACTCCGTTCCGGTTCGCCATTTGGATATAGGGAGAGTACGACTGATACTGAAGCTCTCCATTAATCAAAAAGGTTATGTTTTTGCTGTTTTTCAGCGCCTGCTCCGCTTCTTCATACGGTTTGCTTCTGAGCACCTGCCCTTTTGTCAATGCCAAAAGCACTCTTTCCCTTAATGAGCCTAAAAACAAATGGCGCTCGTCAGGCTTTGTCTCCAAGGGCCCGTACATTCCTTGCTGCAAATAGAGATCCATTTTTTCATCACTCAAAAGCTTGTCCTCCCGTCTTGTTTGTCTTCATTATCACCTGATCAGGCAGGAGCTAAACTTTCAAGGGCGGTTTACATTTCTGTTACCCAATGAATGATTTTTTTGGCCAGCTCACCAGCCGGTTCTTCCTCTGTATGCCGGCGCAAAGAAGCTTCCAGCCGTTCAGGCAGAGATGCTTTATCTTCTTCATAAGAAATGATCGTACTCCACTCCAGCTGCGGAACCGCTACTAGCGTGCGCAGTTCTTTTCTGTTTTCATGCAGATACACGTCCGTGATCATTCCGGTTTGCGTATTGATATTCGCTTTTCTGATTTTCATAACATGACCTCTCTATTCAAAGACTACCCATATTATACAATAAAAAAGCAACAGCCTCTCCTGAAAAGGCTGTTACCCGTTAAACGAAACTGTTTCATCAATGATATCGGCATCTTTGAAAATCGTTTTACTGTGTTCATTATTGACCTTCATATAATCACCTAATTGAAACGCACCCGATCCTGCGCCTGTGTGATCAACGCTCTTTGGCGAAATCGCAAACACATCTCCAAAGCTGGCCGCTGCATCACCTGATATGGACATAATATAAATCGGACCTACAATCGCAGGCATTTCCCCACCTCCGCATTGATTTACAGCATCATATGCAAAGAGGCGCAAATGGTGCCCGCCTATTCAGCGGATTTGGCGTTTTCTTCAAGGCGTGACCGCTGGCGAAGCTTGATCAAGCGGACAATATTCAGGAAGAATGCCTTCACTACCGCGTAGACCGGCACTGCTAAAATCATGCCGAGAATTCCGCCGAAGCTTCCAGCTCCGATCAACAGCAAAATAATCGTAAGCGGATGCGTATTCAGCCGCTTTCCGATCACGAGAGGAGACAGCAGGTTCCCGTCGAGCTGCTGAACGATGACAACCACAATAATCGCAAACAGTGCTTTGGCCGGAGAGTCCATAAAACCAACAATGACAGCCGGCGCAGCACCGAGGAAAGGCCCGACATAAGGAATGATATTGGTAATCGCCATGACAATCCCAAGAATTAAGGCATACGGCAGCCCGGCAATTAAGTAGCCGATAAAACACGCTGTTCCGACAAAAAGACAGATCAACAGCTGTCCCTGAAAATAAGCCGCAAGCGTATCGGATAAATCTTTAAAAATCTTTAAGCCTTCTGTCCGATAGGAAGCCGGAAGAATTTTTACCGCTAGATGCGGAAAGCGGTGTCCGTCTTTCAGCATATAAAAAAGGATAAATGGAACAGTGATAATAACAAGCGTGATGTTTGTCACGACACCAAACACCGCAGATAAACTGGACGTGATATTTTGCGGCAGGTTTTGGAGAAAGCTTGTCAACGACTGTTCAATTTTTGATATCGATACATAATCCTGATTCATCATCCAGGTAAACCATTGGGAATGGGACATATCTTTTGTGAGCGACTGAATCTGTTTTATATAATCAGGAAGATTGTTAAACAGCCCGGTCACTTGCGATGTTATGACAGGTCCGACTGACGCTGAAACGAAGGCCAGCAAACCGATAAATAGTAAATAGATCAATAGAATGGATAATGTCCGCGGAATTTTTTTCTCAAGCAGGCGGACGACCGGATTAAAAATGAAATACAAAATTCCCGCAATCAGCATCGGGAAAAACAATGTCGAGATAAAAACAATAAACGGCTGAAATACAAATGAAACCTTTGTTGCTACGTAAATAATCAGCAAAACAAATAAAATCTGCAATGTCCAAAAATGGACTTTTGATTTCAACAAGCTTTGTTCCTCCTAGTTTTTCTTTGTCTGTCAGATAAAAGGACTTATACCCATCATTGTAACAAAAATGAACTCATATCAGAACTCTTAATATAATGAAAGGAGTATTGATGATGCAGGCAGTCACATACGACAGAGATTCACTGGCTTATACCTATGTTCTTCCTCCAAAAAAGAGCAGGAATGTACGGTCTGAGGAGCTTAGAGTCAATGATTGCATCCTGCTGGATATCAGCCAAGACGGCAAAATTTCCGGATTCGAATGTTTTGGTGAGGCAGCACTGCTCTGTGCCCCATTTGCCGGGAAATCCCGGCTATATGTAAAAGATTCAGATGGTTATCATTTTCGTGTCCGCCAGCACGCTTAGTCCGTTCCTGCTATACAGTGTACGGCGTCACTTTTTGTTTTTCAGATGGTGACTATCAAGAATTTGCCGGTTTTGACCTTGACGATACATTGTATCATAGTGCTTTTTTACAGCGCTTAACTGAAAAATAGGACGTCCCGGTGTACGCCTATTTTTCATGCGCAAGCACTGTTAAACCCGCTCACTATAATCTGGCGTAACGGAAATCATGTGCTGCATTCTGATCAAACAAACAGAATTTCGGGCTCCTTCAATGGTGATATGGTCAGGTTTTACATCGATCAGTCTGCCTCTGACCGTATCTCGTACTGTCTGTATCACGAACCTTGAGCCGATGAGCTTTTTAATGGTCTGATAGACATAAGGATCGACTAAAGAGACCAGTTGCGGACTACCTTGGTTGACCATACTTCAATCCCCTTTTGATGTTTTATCTCAGTTTATGCCGCAATTATGGATAATGACACAGGCTTACCTGATAAAACCAGGAACGCGGGGATTTTAGGAGAATATGTTTGGAAGCGGGTGTAAAGGAAATGGTGATGAAGCGGAGACAGCGAAGAGAGCTGGCGCTGTTCCGTGAAAAAACGGGACTTATACAGGCTTTATCATGGATGCCTGGGCTTGGTCGATTAATCGGTCCAGCTTTTCTATTTTTTTACGTGCAGTTGAAGGATCGATTTGGCGGTAATGATGGTGGCCTCCCGGCTCTTCATCAAGTTCGTCCGCTTTTTTGACAATCTGCTGCAGCGTGTTTTTATCTAATTCGCCTTCAGGTAAATAGGAATCGGTATGAAGCAAAATGGCAAGGGCAATCTCTTTTGCCGCTTTCGGTTCCTCGCCAAGCCGAATCAGAAGCTTATGAGCCCGTTCCGCCCCTTTAATGGCATGAATGTCATTTCTTTTGTATTTCTCATAGTCCCACTTTCCGTCTGTATACCATTCATAATGGCCGATGTCATGCAGCAGCGCCGCTTTTGCAGCTAAATCAGGGTTGATGTCAGCCTTTATAGACAGCCTGTACGCATGGTAAGCGCAGGCAATCGCATGTGCCACGCCGGAACGCTGTAGATATTTTTGTGCAATTGGATGGGTGAAAACATCCATTAATGTAACCTTTCTCATGGAAACCCCTCCTTTAGATATTTTTAGAATCCTAACATAATTTGCAGAGAAACTCAATTCTTATGTCACATCATTTTGTCTTCTAATCATCATTGTTATACCCTAAAAGCAGAGTTTCAGTCAGTATATGCGGCTGCTCAACAGAATGCGAGGGCGTTTGACTTTTTTATAAAAAAAAAGAGCAGAAAATGTCTGCTCTACAAAAACTCTTTAATATCGTAAATGCGTCCGTTTTCTGTCCCTGTTTCTAATAAAGAAAGCAGTGTGCCGGCAATAAAGGACGGACTGCGAAGGCTTCCTGTTTCATTTAATTTCTGGAAACGTTCAATGTCGTGGAAATCCTTTTTCGATGAAGAACGGATGACAGCTTGCATCTCAGTGTCCATAACACCTGGTGAGAAAGAAATCATGTTCACTGGCAGTTCTTCATCTTCTTGTTCAAATCCGAATGTCCTCGTAAACATGTCGAGTCCGGCTTTTGAGCTGCAATACGCGCTCCATCCCTTATATGGATTTTTGGCGGCGCCTGACGTAATGTTGACAACCGTCTTTTTGCCGCTGTATAAAGCAAATCGTTTTGTAAACAGCTGACTCAAAAGGACGGGCGCAGTCAGGTTCAGCTGATAATGGCGCTGAAGCTCGTCAAGAGACGCTTCGCCGGCGCGTTTGATCGGCGTTACCATTCCGGCGTTATTGATCAGGGTAATACCTGAATAACGATCTGGATTAATGGATGAAAGCAATGTTTCAAATTGCTGTTCAGTTTCTGCGAGATTGATGAGGTTTATTTGATGCTGCGTCAGTTTTTCGTGAAAGATATCCGCTTTCGTTCTGGATAAGGCATGGACTTCATGACCCTTCTCTAAAGCCTGTAATGCAATGGCTTCACCCAGTCCTTTTGACGCTCCGGTGATGATATAAAGTTCCATTGGAAACCTCCTCCTTCCATTCCTATTGTACGGTACCGCTTTTGCACAACACAAGCACAGGGCCTATGCCTTTTTGTTCTCCTGCGCTGTGACTTTTGGGATGAGAAACACAATGCCTGCAATTCCGAGCAGGATCAGCACAACATAGATAATCGGAAGCAGCAATGAAGATGTTTCTTGTCCTTCTTCTGTTTCCGTGGATGACGTCTTTGTAATTGGTTTTTCAGCAAACGTAATCCCGAGCTGTTTCGACTGGGCCGCAATCGTGTTGGATTCCTCGGCATTTGTTGATGTAAACAAATCTTTTATCAGCTCGGCGTCCTTGTCCTCGGGCTTATCGAAAGTGATATCCTTCTGTTCCTCAGGCAGTTCTGTTTTCTCTTCATAGTAGGTATCTTCATGCAAATAATTCGTATCAATTTCGATGTCTTTTTTCTCATACTGGTTTGGCGCGACATCTGTGTTTTCCTCGGTTTCGGCTGCTACGGCAGAGGGTATGAAAAGGGAAAAGGAGAGCATACAAATCATGATCCCCTTTTCCATGCTGCGATTACGCTTCATACGTTTCATCGCTTTCTGCTGTGTGTTCGGCCATCATCCGGATGATCAGCGGCAGAGCCGCGGCAATCACCGTAATGATCAGCAGAACCGTTATTCCCATTGTAAACAAGTGTCCTGTACCGTACTGGATGTCGATATATACTTTCGAAACCGGATCTTCAAATGTAAAGTTCGGCATAATCAAATCAATAAGCGGTGCGACGTAGAATAGAATCATTGCCGCTGAAGCAACCCATCCAGGGATCGATCCGAATCTGAATGCTGTCCGGATGAAGGCAGAGCTTGCGACTAGCAATAGAATCGTAAACACCGACCACTTAATCGTCTGATCGTCCGGCAATGAATAAATATTCAAACCGAACAAGCTGATCATGAGTCCGACAAGGATATTCAGAATTCCGAATAGCGCTCCTTTGACGAGAAGCGGCGCGTTTTGGTAATACGAGCTGAAATAGCCGATTAACAGACTGCTGATCAATACAATGACAAGGATGACAACCGGCGGCACCGTCTGAGTTTTTTCTTCCGGTACCTCTCCGCTGATTTTAAGCGGATTCGCCAAGTAATCATATACATAGCCGTTGTTTTGCCCGTCTACTAATGTATTTCCGAGTATGCCGTATACGTCATTGCGCACGAGTTTCGTGGAAGCGACATTTTTCCCCCAGTTGTTGTTTAAGGTGTCAGCTTTCGCCTGAACATCATTGACGCTTTGCTGCATATTCGTCGTGTAATCAATAATGCCTGACTGGCGATCAGACAATGACCCCATCATGTCTGACATTTGCAGCACTTCCTGGCCGACCGTATCTTGGACACTCAATGCCATTGTGCCAGACAGCCCGTCGTTACTGAACGTCGCAGATTCCTGCGTTGCGCCCGTTACCAGCTGTTCTGACGCTTTTGCGGCACTTTCAGAGATTTTCGTCAGTTCGTCAAGAACACCTGCTTGAGAGTCACGGATGAAGCCGCTGTAGTCCTCCGTAAATTTGGTCATGCCGTCGATGAAGCTGTTAATGTCTTCATCGGTTTGCATCGTGTTGTTTTTAAGATCTTCCCAGCTGGCTGTTTCTGCAGGTGAGAGAGCTAAGACTGATTTGACGTTGCCCTGCTGGTCTTTAATTGCATTGGTTTTCGCAGCGCTGTCTATCGTCCCGGATAATACAGAATCATAAACTGATAAATATTTATAGTATCTCATTAAGGCGGAGATGCTTTCTGTATTGATCTCTCCGGAGAATTGAAGCTGGTCTTTATTTTCCAGCTCGCGAATCGCGCTGTAAATCCCTTCGAACTCCCGCTTCCGTTTCGCTTCAAGGTTTTCAAGTTTACCTTCTAGCTTTTCCACTTTGTCTTTCAAGTCAACAATTTCATCATTGAGACCATCCATTTGTTCTTTTAGTTCTTCTAATTTCTTTTTCAGCTCTTCATTATGGGAAGTTTCTTTTTCTTTGAGCTCTTCTTCAATTTGCTTGATTCGCTCAGATGCTTGGCTGAGCTGTTCTTTTGCTTTGGCGATATCAGAAATCTCATCGTTTCCTGTTTGACCTTCGTCCTCAGGCTGAGCCGCGCCACCGTCGCCTCCAGTATCTCCTGAATCTCCGGTTCCGCCTTCATTTGCCAGCTTGATAAATTGAAGGGCTGAGTCAGATGAAGCAGTCTGTTCGGCAGATGTACCCGTTTCGGTTTGTCCGCTGTCGGCAGATGTACCCGTTTCGGTTTGTCCGCTGTCTGACTCACCATTAGAGGCATCGCCGTTCTGCTCCTGACCGCCTGTTCCCTGCTGCTGGTCTTGATCCTGAGTATCGCCGTCCGTTTGTCCGTCAGTCCCGTTATCACTGCTGTTATTGTCTTCTCCAGAATTATCATTTTGATCATTTGGAATCGTCCCGTCTCCATCATTATTTCCGGAATTTGTATCCGGCTCTGGAGTAGGGTCCTCTTTTTCAGGCTCCTTCAGATTGTCTGAGATATCCTGAATATCAGCAGCGATGTTTTTCAGTTCTTCACGCTGTTTTTCAAGATCAATTTTCAGTTCTTCAGGATCTTCTTCTTTTGGGTCTTTATCTTGATCATTGTTGTCAGAGCCATCATCTTTGACTGGATCGTCCCCTTTCGCAACTGTCAGTGCCTCACGCGCTGGCACAAGCAGTTCATAAACCTGATTTAATGCTGTCTGTTTTGATGCGACCTGGTATTGATTAATTAAATCGCTTTGTATCTTCGCCATACCAAGCTCCTGCTGAGGCACTTGACCCTCCCTAAGTTGCTGGGCATTTGCCAACACTGTACTTGTTTGTGCAAGCTGTGTTTTCACTTGGCTGATCCCAGTTGCCAGTCCGCTCATGCGTTCGCTGAACTGATTTGCCTTTTGCTGTGCTGCGATTGCATCCAGACCTGTCTGGATTTGCTGCTGAGTTGAATCCTGGGCTGCCAAAAGCAGTTTTTTCTGATTTTCTTGATATTCTTTGTATCTTTCAACGGTATCAATGAATTCTTTCAGCGTGTTTTTGGCTTCCTCCGCTGTTGAAGCTTTTTCTTTTGTCGTACCCTGCGCTTCGTTCATTGATTTCTTCAGCTCATCGATTAAGTCTTTTTGCTGTTTGATTTCACCTGCTAAATCATTAGAGCTTGGTTTGTAAAAGTTGTACATGACATTCTGGAATTCAGATTCTTTATTGACGATTTTGTCAAATTCTCCTCTGATGTTGTCCACTTTTTGTGAAACAAAGTTCCAGTATAAGGCCGACATTTTTTTGTTCATTGTCTTTTGCGCATCCTCAAGCTCACGCTGAACTTTTTCTTTGTTGACCGCATTCAGGTTATCTTGAATGCTGAATTCGAGCGTTGCTTTTTGAGGATGATCTTTGTCATAGCTCAAAATGTTTTTTGAGAAATCTGAGGGAATGTAGACGATCGCATCGTATTTCTTTGATGCGAGACCAGTCTCGGCCGCGCTTCGGTTTACGACCGTCCATGAATAATTAGGACGTTCACCCAGAAAGGCCGCTACTTCCTTGCCGAACTGGGCAGATTTGTCCTCTTCATCAGATTTTACCTCATCACTCAATACGCCTGTGTCTTCATTCACCACCGCGATTTGCCGCGTGGAATTGACTGCTTTCTTCGTCGGATCGTCTCCGATAAAGCGGAAAAACAAAACCGGCAGCAGCAAAATGATGATGACGGCGGATATTAACTTGATCAAGCTTTTTCGTTGTTCTGTCATCTAGCACTCTCCCTTTCAGCAGAACATAAAGGAATTTGAACTTTTTGCTCCTTCCCGTTTTCCACAACATATCCGAAGCCCGGCTGAATCTCAGGCTCTTGTCTTTGGTACGGGAGAGGAATGACATTTTGCTCAGATTTTTTCATCAGCAGAATCGCATGGCGGATTTGCTTCATCTCTGTCGTCAAGGAGTCATAGCCTTTTGAGAATTCGCTGTGATTTCCGCCCGGGATAAAGCTGAACCCAAGATGCGCATATGATTTCATGAAGTTTGCGAGACGGTCTTGTATTCTCGTATCAATCGTCTGCTGGAATCTCGTAATCCCGTCAATCATCAGCACAACTTGTGAGAATCGCAGATTTTGCGCGTCTCCCTGGCGGACGGCTTCTACATACATGGCTTCTCTTGTTTTGAAAATGTCTTCTGCTGCTTCGATCCACTGCTCAATATCTTCTTTCGTTTCCAAATATGAGACATCTGATTCCTTCGCATATTGGGACAAGCCGCGGTCAATCGAGTCAAACAGGCCGATCATTTCGGTTTCATCATCAATCAGATGTTCAAGCATTACTTTTAAGACGTTTGTTTTTCCGCGCTGGGTCTGGCCTAAAATCAGGCAGTGCTTGTGCTTGCCTAAATCAAAATAGACTGGGCTGACTGTTTCTTCATGAAGCCCGATCGGTACAGATAAAGGCTTGCGTTCCAGCTTAAAGCGGAGAGTAAATTCTCTCGTCGACAGGCTCTCAGGCAGCATTGGAATTGGTGCGGGCTGCTCCATTGAAGCAAAGCGCTCCTGAAGATGCTGAACGTCTGATTTCAGTCCGTTGAACATGCTGATATCATCGTCCGCGTCAACAGGCAGGAACATTTGCGCGAAATAAAGCTCTTCCTTTTGAATGATGACGCGCCCCGGAATCGGTTCAAGATTGAACTTCGGCCGTCCGTAAATGGAATATCCCTCAGATTGATCCATGAGATAATGGACAACCTTTGTTTTCAGGTTATTTAATAATGACTGGCGGACCGCATTAACCCGCGTTGCTGTCAGCATGAAGTAGATGCCTAAGCTCTGCCCGTCTCTGGAAAGCTGGACAAATTCCGATTCAAGCTCATGCATCTCATCCTTGACAATGTCAAAGTTGTCAATGGTGATGAAAATGAACGGAAGCTCTTCTTCGCTCAGCGCATTGTACATTTTGATGTGGCTGATTTCTTTTTCCCTGAACAGACGTTTACGGCGGTCAATTTCTTCTTTGATTCGAATCATGAACTTTTCGATTTTTCTTGATTGGTCCATCAGGAAGTAATCCGCGGTATGCGGGAGCTTCGCTAATGGCAGAAGCGTTCCGTTTCCGAAATCAAAGATATAGACATGAAGCTCTTCTGGTGTGTATACGTCCGCAAAGCTCATCAGGAACGTTGCGGCTGTAATCGATTTTCCATAGCCGGAAGAGCCGAATATGCCGATATTTCCGTCTTCCATCATCTTATAAGCAATCGGCGCCTGTCTTTGCAGATCAGGTTCATCGACATACGCGAAGTGGAAATGGTCTTTTTCCTCTGAAGGGAAAAGAGTGCGCGGGATACGTTCCGCGAGCGGCGGCAGCCAAGGGCTTGACAGCTTCTCGATTCCCATTTCATCTTGGATGCGTTCAATTTCGTCAACTACAGCTTCGATTTCTGTTTGAACGTCTTTTTTCGCGATATCTTCGGTATCCACTTCAGAAAGCGGGATCAGCCCCGTATCCGTGACGATCGCAATTTCATCCTCTGTTCCGTAGACTTCCTCTAAGTAAGGAGCCCCGCTCCAGGCGGATTGGAACAGCTCATACACTTCATTGTTTCCGACCTGCAAATACCCGCGTCCTGTCACGGTAATGTTTGCGGCATCGCTGTTTTTCAAAATTTCTTTACTGTCGGTGGCATCCTGAACCTTCAGCGCTACTTTAAAGCGTGAGTTACTCCAGATCTGGTCGTCAATGATGCCGCCCGGCTTCTGTGTCGCCAAAATCAAATGAACGCCGAGGCTTCGCCCAATACGCGCGGCGCTGACAAGCTCCCTGATAAAATCAGGCTCCTCGCTTTTCAGCTCGGCGAACTCATCAGAAATTAAGAACAAGTGAGGCATTGCCACTTCTGCTTTCCCCTGCTTGTACAGCTTTGTATAGTCATTGATGTGATTGACTTGATACTGATCAAACAGGCGCTGCCTTTTTTTCAGCTCACTTTTAATGGAAGCAAGCGCACGCATACTGAAGTTTTTGCTGCCTTCAATATTTGTGATCGTGCCGAGCAGGTGAGGAATGTTGCGAAACGGCTGCGCCATCCCTCCGCCCTTATAGTCAATTAATAAGAAAGCCGCTTCATGCGGATGAAAATGCACCGCAAGTGACAGGATGTAGGTCTGGAGAAATTCACTTTTCCCTGACCCCGTTGTACCCGCAAGCAACCCGTGCGGACCGTGGGCTTTTTCGTGAAGGTTCAGATACACAATGTCATCTTTTCCTTTATAGCCGATCGGCACTGAAAGCGACTTCGACGATTCACTCGTCAGCCATCTTTGCTGAATGCCGATTTCTTTTACTTCCTTGGCATGGAAAAGCTCCAGGAACGATACCGTTTCCGGAATGGAATTTGTAATGCCGACCTGATGATTCAGCGTCCGCAGTGTGCGTGAGAACCGTTCATTGTCCCCGCGTTGATGATGATCAAGGCGGAACGGAATTCTTACCGCTTTTTTCTTCTGTATTAAAATGTCGCCTTCATGCTCATTGATGTAGCGGACAAGAGTCGTAATGTTTTCCGACAAGCTTTCCTTTGTTTCCGCAGCGACAATTGTAGAGATGCCCAGATGCTCATGCTGTCCTTCTAAATATTCGAGAATGACGTGCTCTGAGATCAGCTGCTGGTTCGTGATGACAAATACAAAATGCGGTTTGAACTGCAGTTTTTCTTTGTCATCTTCAAGATCGCGCTCTCTGATCAATTCATAAAGTGAAGACAGGAGCTGATCTCGGGTTTGCTCATTATATATAAACCCTTTCGCATAAATATGGGGCATTTGAAATTGCGGAAGCCACTTCATCCACTCCCAGTCTTTATACTCTTCTTCATGAAAAATAAAAACGAAACGCAGATCGTGATAGCTGTTAAAGAACGACAGTTGTCCGATCAGCTGGTGAATCTCATTTTTCACAATTTGCGATTTACCGACAAGCCCCATCGGACCTTCCGCCAAATCGACCGTAACCGGCGCATTGCGGATATCCTTATAAACACGCTGCATGTGCTGCGATTTTTCCATGAGGTCATCAATATCACGATTGGCCAGGTCTCCGCCGCTCATATTGATTTCATAACTTGAAGGGACTGTTCCCGTCCCCAGCCGCAGCTGGAGATAATCCTTGCTTTCTAGTGATTTTTCCCAGATCCGGTCGCTGATTTCACTTGTTAAGTATTTCATTTGTTCGAACGAAGGGAAGTGAAATTCAAGTACCTGCTTTTGCTTTTCAGCTAACGCCTGAAGCTCTTTCCGCTTATTGTCTAGGTAAAGCTTATACACGCGCTCCCGTTTTTCCTCGCGTTTTTTCCGCTGGTTTTTATCCCGGAAATATTGTACCGTCGAGGTAATAAGGGTCATCATAAACATCGCCAGAGAAACGAGTATGAATATGCCGCGCGGCTGGATGAGTGCGACAACGCCCATCACGATCAGCATGACAAGCGGCGGAAGAATGACGAGCCACAGCCCTCTGTTGGTTTGATCGCTCTCCTGAGAGGGAAAACTGAAAGAAACGCGGTCATCCGGCAAATCGTACACCATCCGCGGCGTTCTTCTGTATTGCGGGTATTTTTTCTGCATCTCTGTGCTCGGTTTGACCGTTTCTGTTAATGCTGTTTCAAAAGGTGCAACATGAACAATTTCTAAAAGGTCTTGTTCCGTCACTCTCATTTGCGTAAAGTTCCAGAAAATTTCATCCCCCGGCTGGAGCGGTGTATGGGCGATGATCCTCTCTCCGTTCAAGAAGATCGTCCCGCTTTCAGGATGAACCGACCAGCTTTCGCCGACACGAAGCATAGAAAACGTGCTTTGATCTGCAAAAGCAAAATCTTGCGGATTCAAATAAATATCTGCATTTGTTTTTTCTGAAGAGCATATGATTTCATCCCGATTCCCCGTAAAATAAATGGATTTCTCAGGCTCACTGCCCATCAAGATCAAGCGTATACCCTGCTGATCCGTTTGGAGAGTAAATGATGTATCAGGCTCAATCGTGCCGAGACAATCATTTCCCAGGAAAACTTCGTATTGGCCGCCGGATTCCTTTCTTTGAAGAGAAATCACTCCGCTTTCAAACGGAATGGTGCCGATCGTCACGGAATCCTTCACATCAGGCCCTATGGTCACCGGATGGGACGACGGGAGGTCAGACAATTTCAGTTTTTGAACGTTATTTTGGTAAAAAACCCATAATAGACTCAAATGGCGAACCCCCTAACGGCCGAATGGCAGCATGCGATGACCTGCGCTTCATGTCTCACGTTATTTGTCATCTTTTTTCTCATCTTTCTTTTCTGTTTCTTTTTCTTTCTTCGCTTGTTCTTCTTTTTTCGCTTTTTCCTCGGCTGCGGCTTTTTCTTCTGCCGCTTTCTCTTCAGCTTGTTGTTTTTCTTCGGTTGTATCAGTTGTTGAAGACTCAGTATTCGATTCTTTTTTCTGTTCAGCGTTAGCTTTATTCACTTTATCAAGTTCGCTGTCTACAGAATCAAGTTCTTTTTGAGTTGCTTCATCATTACTATCCTCAGCTAAGAGCTGCTGTTTATATTTATAAAGGCCAAGCCAAATGTATGGGTTATACTCGAGCTTATGTCCAATACTGATCGCTTCTTTATAATCCCCTCTACCAATATCAATCCAATAAAGGAAATGCTGCGGTTCAGATTGCAATGTCACTAGCTTCTCAATATTATCCCGTTGATAATCTAAAAGCTGTTTTTCAACTTCTACATAGGAATAAGCAAGCTGATACTGCACCGATTCAGGCAGGCTTTCCGCATCGTACTTAGACAGTGTGCTGATAACTTCACTGTACTGCTTATTTAGGAAAGCACGGTTGCTGTCCACTATCGCCTGGTGCTTTGGCTGTGCGAAAAATAATGAGTACATCGAATAAATAAGGGCGGGCACAAGCAAAACAATGAGCCCCAGGCCGATATATCGCTGGATGTTCCATTTCTTTCTCGGGATATGTATGTATGTTTTCGCTTTGGCTTCGAGCTCATCGATATGGGTTTGAATCAGCTCGAGCAGGTCATCATAGGACGCCGCATCCAATATCGCCTTAGCCTCTGCGGAGAACGTCAGCGTTTCATTAAATTTCAGGTAGTCTTCAAAATCAAAAGCGCCGTCAACTGCCAAAGCCGCTGCCGCTTTCAGCTCCCTCCACACTCTTTCCTCATCATGCTCGTAAGGAGGAATGCTTTCTTTTACTCCATAATGGAGAAAATAAGGCGTTAGGCCTTTATCGAATACAATGTTTTCAGGAGCGACAATCAAATTCAGCCTTGACAGATTGTGCTGCTGTACAGCTTGAACAAGCTGATAGGCAAACTGCCATTTGCTTTTTTTATCTTTAGCTTTCATGAAGCGGAATGCTTTATAGGAGGGAGGAGGTTGGATTGTGATGATCACTTCATCATCCGTCACATCGATCTCTTTATGAAAAAATGGATTTACATCTTTGATCACGTTGGCTTCGAGACCGTCCAGGAGCTTTATTTTTTCCCGCTGAAAGGTAAATGTATAGCCGGCATCTGTTTTCTCGGCAACGGCTTCTAATTGGTTTTCTAAATATGATTTTTGTTTACCTGACATTCAACCAGATCCTTTCATAATATTTCAAGCCGGTCTCCGTTTGTAATGCCGCAATCTGATAGCTTGCATTCTCCGGAAAACACCGTATCCTTATTAACCACTCTGATCCAGTGCCCTTCGCGCGGAGGTATAGCTACGCTTTGAGCCTGCCAAGCAATATCAATTACTTTTTTCACCGGGTGGTAATCTGACAATCTGAGATCAAAGACACTGCCATTATAATGTTTCAAATCTATTGTAATATCAATATACATTTTAGGATCACCCTTACATAGAAAGAGCGCCGTCTTCTCG